>JAXFTO010000042.1:0-52599 GCA_034176745.1 Bariatricus sp.
TACTCATCCGACCGTGGCAGTTGCCGAATTAATGCGTCTTCTTATAGATCAAGAAGGCCTGGAATGGGATGAGGCATGGGATGTAACAACGAAGACGGTTGCTTATACAAACCATACAATCATGTCAGAAGCACTTGAAAAATGGCCGATTGACCTGTTCTCAAGACTGCTTCCGCGTGTTTACCAGATCGTACAGGAAATCGACCGTCGTTTCGTAGAGCAGATTCGTCAGATGTATCCGGGCAATGAAGATAAAGTTGCCAAGATGGCGATTCTCCGCGACGGACAGGTTAAGATGGCACACCTTGCAATTGTTGCAGGTTACTCTGTAAATGGTGTGGCACAGCTTCATACTGAGATCCTGAAACATCAGGAACTGAGAGATTTCTATGAGATGATGCCGAATAAGTTTAACAACAAGACAAACGGTATTACTCAGAGAAGATTCCTCCTTCATGGAAACCAGCTTCTTGCTGACTGGGTAACAGCCCATATCGGAGACGGATGGATTACAGATCTTTCCGAGATGGCTAAGTTAAAACCACTTGCAGATGATCCGAAGGCAAGGGCCGAATTCATGGATATCAAATATAAGAACAAAGAGCGTCTGGCTGCCTACATTCTGGAACACAATGGTGTGGAAGTTGACCCGAGATCTATTTTTGATGTACAGGTTAAGCGTCTGCATGAATACAAACGTCAGTTACTTAATATTTTACATGTTATGTACCTGTATAACCAGATCAAGGAACATCCGGAAATGCCATTCTACCCAAGAACATTTATCTTCGGTGCAAAGGCTTCCGCAGGATATATTCGTGCAAAAGAGATCATCAAGCTGATCAACTCAGTTGCAGAAGTGGTAAATAATGACCGTTCTATTAACGGAAAGCTGAAAATTGTCTTTATTGAAGATTATCGTGTATCCAATGCAGAATGGATTTTTGCAGCTGCAGATGTCAGTGAACAGATTTCCACCGCTTCAAAAGAGGCATCCGGAACCGGTAACATGAAGTTCATGCTGAACGGAGCTCCGACTCTCGGAACCATGGATGGTGCAAACGTAGAGATCGTAGAAGAAGTAGGAATTGAAAATGCGTTTATTTTCGGTCTCAGCTCAGATGAAGTTATCAATTACGAGAATAACGGCGGATACAATCCACAGGAAATCTACTTTAATGACTGGGAACTGAAACGTGTGGTAGATCAGCTTATGGATGGAACCTATTCTCATGGAGATCACGAGATGTTCCGCGACCTTTACAATTCACTTCTGAATACCCAGGGAAGTCCAAGAGCGGATATGTACTTCATTCTGAAGGATTTCCGTTCTTACGCAGAAGCTCAGAAGAGAGTAGAAGAAGCATACCGTGATACAGACCGCTGGGCAAGAATGGCTCTTCTTAATACTGCAAGCAGCGGTAAATTTACATCAGACAGAACAATCCAGGAATACGTAGATGATATCTGGAAACTGGATAAAGTTACAGTTGAAGTTGAAGAATAAGAATTCATAAATCAGGAAAACCTCTCATACAGTGGTATGGGAGGTTTTGCTATTGTATGAAAAAATTAATCAGACAGGCAGGGTGCATTTTAATTATTGTTCTGCTTTTACCGTACTTAATAACAGTATTTTTAAACGGGAATACTATTACGAAAACGGATGGAAAAAGTTCGATTTATATATATGTCGAGAAAAATGAAAAGAAGGTCAGAATGTCTTTGGATGAGTATGGGATAGGAATTCTGGCGAAAGAAATGGATGCGGATTACGAGATGGAAGCGCTGATGGCGCAGGCAGTCCTGATTCGTACAAGCATTTGCAAAAGTATAGAAGAAGAGGGAAGTGATACGACTTTAACGAAAGGATATTGGACGAGAAGCCAGATGAGAAATAACTGGGGAGCGGGAGAATATGGAGAAAAATATGAAAAAATTCAGTCGGCATGGGAAGAGACAGAGGGGCAGGTACTGCTTTATAACGGTGAAGTTGCGCTGACTCCTTATCATAAGCTGAGCAATGGAAAGACCCGCTCGGCTGGGGAGGCTCTTGGAAGTGATCAGTATCCGTATCTTAAGGTTAAAGAATGTCTGGCAGATATAGATGCCGAGGATTCGGTAACGACGCAGGTCATTCAGGGAACAGATATGGAAGTACTGGGGACAGATAGTGCGGGATACGTGACCGAAGTCCGGTGTGGAAAGGAAACTGTAAAAGGGGAAGCATTTCGGGATACTTATCATTTGGCATCGGCCTGTTTTACATTGAAGGAATTTGATGGAAAGACCTGCGTGACATCAAAGGGAATCGGTCATGGACTGGGAATGAGCCAGTATACGGCAAATGAAATGGCGAAAGCAGGCAGTACCTGTCAGGAGATTTTAAATTATTTTTTTGAAGGAACGAATTTGCAGGAAGTAGCAGAAATCGTTACAAATCCGGAGAATCTGTAAAAAAATGAATAAGGGCTCTTTTTTCTGGCAAAAATATGGTCAGAGGTGATAAAATATGAATAAGAAACAGCAGCTTTCCCCAAAAGGAAAAAAACAGGCGGCGCTTGCTCTTGCAATCTGCTTTTCCGCAGTGATTGCGATTACCGGAGCCTATACATGGAATAACTACAAAGAAAAAACTGCAAGAGAACTGGAGCTTGCCAGAGAGGAAGAACAGGCAGAAGAAATGGCAGAGGCGGCAAATGCAACAGACGGAGTAGAAGCAGAACAGGAAGAGAACACGGATACCGGGATAAACGATAGTGAAAATGAGAACCCCGAAGATTCTGCAGAAGATCAGAATACAGGGGTGACAGCCGAGACATCGGGAAGCACTTCACGGATCAGTTTTTCGGAATCAGATCAGCTTTTATGGCCTGTGGATGGTAATGTAATGATGAGCTACAGCATGGATAAAACCGTGTATTTTCAAACGCTGGACCAGTACAAATATAATCCGGCAATGATTATTGCCGGAGCGGTAAATGATAACGTTATCGCAGCGGCTCCGGGAGTAGTGAAATCTATTGATGTTCTTCCGCAGACAGGGACTACGGTCACTGTGGACATGGGAAATGGTTATGAATGCATTTATGGGCAGCTAAAAGAAGTGCCAGTGAGAGTAGGAGACCAGGTAGAAGCGAAAACAGTTCTTGGCTACTTAAGTGAGCCTACCAAATATTATAGTCTAGAAGGATGTAATCTTTACTTTGAAATGCGAAAAGACGGACAGCCTGTAGATCCTTTGGATTACATGGATCTGGAAGACTAAAATACAGAAATCAGAAAAAAGAAAGGGCGGAACATTTCCGAAAGAGAATCGTTCGGAAAGTTTCGTCCCTTTTGGAGGATGGGATGAATTATACATACATGGTAAGGTGCAAAGACGGAACATTTTACACCGGATGGACAAATAATATTGAGAAAAGAATACGCGCGCATAACGAAGGAAAAGGAGCGAAATATACGAAAACAAGAAGGCCGGTAGAGCTTGTTTATCTGGAAAAGTTTGAGACAAAAGAGGAGGCTATGAGCAGAGAATATCATATCAAGCGTTTGACGAGAGAAGAAAAGAGACGGCTCATAGAATCTTATGAGCCGTCCTTAAATGAAGTTGAATCACATTCTATAAAAGTGAATACATCACGATAAAATGGCAGGCGCTTCCGCCCATAACGAACAGATGGAAAATCTCGTGGCTGCCGAAATTCTTATGTTTGCTATTGAAGATAGGAAGCTTTAATGCATAGATGATACCACCGATCGTGTAAATGATGCCACCGGCGAGAAGCCATGCAAATTCACTTCGTGTCAGGTTGTTCAGAATCTGGCTAAAAGCAAGTACACAGGTCCATCCCATTCCGATGTAGAGAATGGAGGATACCCATTTCGGACAGTATACCCAGAATGCTTTGATCAGAATTCCGGCTATGGCGATGCCCCAGATTAAAGTAAGCAGCATCAGCCCAGTCTTTGGTTCCAGGACCAGAAGACAGATTGGGGTGTAGCTTCCTGCAATCAGTACAAAGATCATCATGTGATCAATTTTCTTTAAAATCGTTGTAATTCTCTTGGAACATATAAATGTGTGGTAAGTAGTGCTTGCCGCATAAAGCAGAATCAGGCTTGCCGCGTAAATTGTAAGCGAAATAAGGTAGATATGTTCCGGTTCGTGGGCCGCCTTTATCAGAAGCGGAACGGCTGCGAAAATTGCCATGAGCATTCCAATAAAATGGGTGATTGCACTTCCGGGATCTTTGATGTGTTTATTCATAATAACTCCTCCTCGTATTAATTTTATGAAACAGTGATAGAATAACATAACTAAACTATAATAAGTAGTATTTAAAACTACATAAAGTATATGTGAATATTACACCTATTATTCCGAAAATGCAAGTGGAAAATAAAAAAAGGCTGGTTTTTCACCAGCCTGAATTTTAGTAATTTTCAACTTTTCTTTCGAAGTAAGCCTTCGGGTGAGCACATACCGGGCAAACTTCCGGAGCTTCTTCTCCGATGTAGATGTATCCGCAATTATTACATTTCCATCCAAGAGGAGCATCTCCTTCGAATGTCTTTCCTGCTTTGTAACTTTCGAGAAGCTTGTTGTAGCGTCTTTCGTGAGAAGCTTCTACTTCAGCAACACCTTCAAATTTAGCAGCAAGTTCTTCGAAGCCTTCTTCTCTTGCTTCCTGTGCCATACGTTTGTACATTTTTGTCCATTCGTAGTTTTCTCCGGCAGCAGCATCTGCGAGATTTTCTTCTACATCTCCGATTCCGTGGAATTCTTTGAACCACATCTTAGCGTGTTCTTTTTCCTGATTAGCGGTTTCTTCGAAAATATTAGCCATTTGAACAAATCCGGCTTTCTTAGCAGCTGAAGCGTAGTAGGTGTATTTATTGCGGGCTTCTGATTCACCCGCAAAGGCTTCTAATAAGTTCTTTTCTGTTTTGGTTCCTGAATATTTAGACATGATTATATTCTCCTTTATATTTTCTTTGTTCAAAAAAGGACTGTAGAAATAAAATCTACAATCCCAAAGAGTAGTTATAAATTTTAGCCAAAGTATCTCTTTAACAGACCTTCGAATGCTTTTCCGTGACGAGCTTCGTCTCTTGCCATTTCATGAACTGTGTCATGGATAGCGTCAAGGTTAGCAGCTTTAGCACGTTTTGCAAGATCGAATTTACCGGCTGTTGCTCCGTTCTCAGCGTCAACTCTCATTTCAAGGTTCTTCTTGGTGCTGTCTGTTACAACTTCACCTAATAATTCAGCAAATTTTGCAGCATGTTCAGCTTCTTCGTAAGCAGCTTTCTCCCAGTATAATCCGATTTCCGGATATCCTTCTCTGTGAGCAACTCTTGCCATTGCAAGGTACATACCAACTTCTGAACATTCACCTTCGAAGTTTGCTCTTAAGTCAGCAAGGATGTCTTCGCTAACGCCCTTAGCAACACCTACAACGTGTTCAGCAGCCCATTCTCTTTCGCCAGCCTGTTCTTTGAACTTCTCAGCCGGAACGCCGCATACTGGACATTTCTCTGGTGCAGCTTCTCCTTCGTAAACGTATCCACATACTGTACAAACAAATTTTTTCATGATTTTAGTCTCCTTTTCTTATTTATTTATAGCTTTAAATATCAGTAATAGTTACTGATATTAAGTTACCACAGTTTGATGCGAATGTCAATAGATATTGAAAAATTTAATCGATTTTATATTACTGATTGATTTTATTATGACTTATTAATGCAATCTACGCAAGTACCATAAAATAAAATATTATATGATTCAATACAGCCGTCAAAATTACGGGATGCAAGTTCGTTCAAATCCTGAACATCTGCGATATCAAAATCCATGTCAATGAGTTTCCCGCAGTTTCTACAATAAAAATGATAATGAGGTTCGATTCTGCAATCAAACCGGACAGCCCCATCAGGAGTGGTCAGTTTGGCTGCTTCTCCCAGATCAGCCAGAAGATTCAGATTGCGGTAAACAGTTCCAAGACTTATATTTGGAAATTCTTGTTTTACATACATATAAACAGTGTCGGCAGTCGGGTGTAATGGAGTGGAATAAAGGTATTCCTTAATGGCCTCTCTCTGCCGGCTATATTTTAAATTAGCCACATGAACTCTCCTTTCTTTAATAATGATAACAGTTATTACAATTATCATATAGAATAAAATAATATTTGTCAATAAAATATAATTAAAATCTGTATATTTGAATAAAGATCGGAGAAAAGTAAATACTGTTAAAGAATATTGTAACAATTTGTAATAATTATATACGCATATCACGAAAAAAATAGAAAGCTAGGGTTCTATGACGAACGAAAACAAAGATATAACATTGACAAAACTATGAACGATTGATATAATACAAACGTAATAAATGTAACAATTCTGTAATATTTACAAAAGATAAGAATTCATATAGGAGGGAGATTTATGCATTCGAATCTGAAAAAAGGATTGTTTCTGGTTACATTGCTGGGGACAGTAGTTCCTGCAATGCCGGTGATGGCTGAGGATGTGGATGATTTTACATCGCAGAGTATGCCGGGAGTTGGAATTGAAGCGGTATTGAATGATTGTTATTCACAAAATAAAGAAATCAAAGTGGAAGATTATCTGGTGCCGTCAAACAAGGGTGAGTATTTAGATATGGCATTTGCTGATGTCACAAGCTTCTTATATGTAAGAAGTCAGCCTACAAAGGAGAGTGAATATGTAGGAAAGCTTTATCCTGGATATGCAGCGAAGATCATAGGGCCGGTTGGAGAATGGACTTATGTGGAATCCGGTGAAGTTACCGGGTATGTGAAAACGGAGTTTATTACAGTAGGTCAGGAGTCTGAGCAGATAGCGGAAGAACTGGTAGAAAAAGCGGTAAATGAAGGCAGGGAAGAGCCTTTTACGTATGCTGAGTCAAGAGAACAGGAAGAAGCAAGATTAGAAGCTGAAGCAGAGGCAAAAGCAGAGGCTGAAGCAGAAAAAGCCAGAGAAGCAGAAGCAAAAGAGAACGCGTCAAATGGGCAGGCAATTGTAGAGTATGCCTGTCAGTTCATAGGGAATCCCTATGTGTGGGGAGGTACGAGCCTGACGAACGGTGCAGATTGTTCTGGATTCGTCCAATCTGTATTTGCACATTTTGGAATTTCGATGCCAAGAACTTCATATGAACAGCGAAGTGCAGGCGTTGGTGTTAGTTATGAAGAGGCGATTCCGGGAGATGTCATTTGCTATGATGGACATGTTGGAATTTATATCGGTGACGGAAAAATTGTAAATGCAATGAATCCGGCACAGGGAATTGGAATCTCACCGGCTGCTTATACGACAATACTGGCAGTCAGAAGAGTGATTTAACCAGAAGGTGTTGTAACAAAAATGTGAAAAGTCAGACAGAAAAATCCGGAAGAAAATTTCCGGATTTTTTTGATGTAAAAAAAATGTCGAAATGTATGGAGAATTTGTATAAAAAGAAAAAATGGTGTAAAAGTTATCCCAAATAAGTTATCCAAGTTATCAACCTAAAAAGAGCCAGAAAACGTGGAAAAATCGTTGGGTTGAGTGAGTTATCCACGTTATCCACATAAAAACATATGTTTTTGGTGGATAACTTGTGGGTAAAAAAAGAACAGATGTTTTGTGTATAGTTTATAAAAATGATTATTTGTCGAAACAAGTCAAAAAAAATATTGACTTTTGAGAAGTCTAAAAGAATGGTAAATTGACTAATCAATTCAATGAAATTACATATATTTTATGTCTAGATTAAGAGTGTTGCTAATTGAAAAAAACGGTAGTATAATAAGAAATATCTGAATGAAAAGACAGATTAAATCGAAGGAGGAATTTCTCATGAAAGAAGTAAATAAGAATATGACAATCGGTGAACTTCTGCAGGTTGCACCGGAGACCGCTCCGATTTTGATGGAAGTTGGAATGCATTGCCTTGGCTGCCCGGGAGCACAGGCTGAGACTTTGGAAGAAGCAGCAATGGTTCACGGATTAGACGGAGAACTTCTGGTAGAAAAGATCAATGCTTTTCTTGCAGCAAACGCATAAGAGAGAATGAAAAAAATCACTGTTTTTGAAACAGTGATTTTTTTATGGAGTTATGCATATACCATACGCATAAATTGATCTTTACAGGTTTCCAAGAAGCTGTACAGCATTCTGTGCGGCGATAACTTCACAATGTTCTTCAAGAAAGGCAAGGGAAGCACCATTTCCGGGTTCGGCTGATCCATATTCGGAAAGCATATTACAGATTCGATTATAATCAGCTGTCGTATGTTCAGATTGTGTGAGGGCCAGGATATAAATATCTTCATTCTCGTCTTTGTAAAGAGTGCTGCAGCCTTCATACATTTCCACAAGCAGATGAGATGCCTGAATGGCACCATCCAGTGTACCAAATGAGAAGAAGCGAATCGTGGAAGCTTTATCAGAGCTTTCCTTTGGCTCTTCGGCCTTCGTATCTTCGGTTTTGGTTTCTTCTTTAGGCAGCTCGCTGATGGAATCCGTTACATGACGAAGGAGATCAAGAAAATCATCAGCACCTTCCAGCTTCTTCAGGTGTTCCAGCATGGAATTCTTCATCTTATCGGAAGATTCACCGAGCGGGAGTGGTGAAAATTTGGAAAAGCGGGTATCCAGTTCTTCAGGATCTTCAACTTTCGTAATAATAAGTACGATAGAACCGGAAGAAGATGGGATAGCTTCGATCATCAGTGGAATATTGTCAGCCTCAAAGCCAAATTCATAAGCAGCTTGCTGCATCATATCACGAAAAAGAGATTTAGCCTTCTCAGTGCCGTAAGCCAGTTCGCTAAGCTTCAGTTCTCTCTCGGCAAGATCTGCATGGGTCAGTGTACAGCGTATCTGATTATCATTAATTTTCTCTATCTTCATGGGGCATCACTTCCTATCATAATTAAAGTTATAATAAATCACTATTAGTATAAACAAAAAATAAAGAGATGTAAACAAAATAAAAAAAATACTTGAAATAAAATCAAGGTTTTCTTATAATGAGGCTACAAGGAAATGAAAAATAATATCTTTGAACCTATTTCAAATTGACGGTACAATCGATTCCGTGGTTTAGCGCATTTCGCACACTAGCGTCTAAAGGCATGTAAGTCGTATCAGACAATTTATCAATGAAACCTGAAAAAATAAATAAAGGACAATATCCGGCTGAAAGTGTTTCCTTGTCGTCGGAAAAAGCTGGAAATAGTATATCACAAAAGACTTATGGTTGCTTTTTGCCGTAAATTGATGTCGGAAAGATAGGGGGAAGCATGAACCAGACAAATCAAAAATATCAGGAGTTATTTACCGAATTGACCAAATATGAAAGATCGGGAATCCGCATGCAGATTGACGGACTTCCGGCAAGCCCGCTGCAGATTGTATCGGCGCATATGGTCAGAGAGGACAGCAATTATATGCGAGACTACATTGTGGATGAAAATGGCATGGTACAGGAATTGGATTTTTATAAAGTGCAAATATAATAATGAATAAAACACTGCAGAGCAGACCCCTCTCAGCTAAGTTTTGAAATAGTTACTAAAATTTATACAAAAGAATGGAAATTATGTTATAATTAGCACTAACATGCGAATTATCTCATAGTCTTTGAAGGCTGTGTAAAATACCATTCACAGGAGGTGCAGTGTGGACGAAAGACAGAAGAGAAGTAAAGGAACGGGACGGGAAAATGATTCTGATGCAGAGATAAGGAGACGGCAGAACAGCACTACAGTAAGGAAAAGTACTGCAGAGCGGACTGTGTCAAAAAATGAAGTCAGAGGCCAGAAAAATCCGGAAAGATCATCCTCCGGAGCGGTCCGAAGGACTTCAAGTGATCAGCAAAGCTCCAGAACGAGAAATGCAGCGAGAACGCGGAGTGAAGCGGAAAGAAGAAAAAGTGCTGCAAGAACCAGCAAAAAAAGGAAAAAGCGGAAGAAGAGAATCAGTCCTGTTTTGATTATTTTACTGTTGTTGATTTTAGTGGCTGGGCTTGTGGGCGGTGCCCTGGTATGGACAAAGTACGGACCGACCAAAGAAAAATATGATCTGAATGAGTATTATGGCATAGAGTCCGAAGAACAGGTCGGAGTCACGATTAATAACGAAGTAGTTGGTGCACAGGCGATGATGTCGGACGGCACATTCTATTTATCCTATGAAGTAGTAAGAGACTATTTGAATGAAAGATTTTACTGGGATTCAAATGAGAACCTTCTTTTGTATACACTTCCCCGTGAGATGGTAAGAGTCGGGGTGGGAAGCAAAGATTATACAATTTCAAAAGAAACAAAAAGTGAAGACTATGTCATTTTAAAAACGAATGGAAGTACAGCATATATTGCAATTGATTTCGTGCAGCAATATACAAATATGGACTATCAGATTTATGAAAGTCCGGACAGAGTTATGATTGTCAGTGAATTTGGCGAGACAAAGACAGCAATTGCAAAAAGTGACACTCCGGTACGTCTAAAAGGCGGACTTAAGAGTCCTGTTCTGACTGAACTTAAAAAGGGCGATAAAGTTACGGTGATCGAGCAGATTGACGATTGGAAAAAGGTAAGAACGGAGGATGGAATTATTGGTTATATGAGAGCATCCAGACTTCGTAAAGAAGTTACGGAGATCACCTCACGTGAATTCACGGAAGAAGAATTTACCAGTATTACATCTGACAAGACGATCAATCTGGCATGGCATCAGGTGACGAGTCAGACTGCAAACAGTACTGTTCTTGAAACAATCGCAAGTACAAAGGGACTTACGACGATCTCTCCAACTTGGTTTTCTGTTGCGGATAATTCGGGGAATCTGAATTCCATAGCGAGCGTGGAATACGTAAATTATGCACATCAGGCGGGAATAGATGTGTGGGCACTGGTAGATAATTTTGGTCAGAATATTGACCAGATGGAGCTTTTAAGCCACACATCAGCCAGAGAGAATCTGGAGAATCAGTTGATTTCAGAGGCACTGAAATCCAGAATTGACGGAATTAATGTGGATTTCGAACAGATTCCGACTGAAGTGGGAGAGCATTATATTCAGTTTATCAGAGAACTTTCTGTAAAATGCAGATTGAATGATCTGGTGCTTTCAGTGGATAACTATGTTCCAAAGGGATATAATAAACATTATCACAAGAAAGAACAGGGAATTGTTGCGGATTATATCATTATCATGGGATATGATGAACATTACAGTGGATCTTATGAAGCAGGTTCGGTTGCATCTTACGATTATGTGAAAGAAGGAATCGAGGAAACTTTAAAAGAAGTTCCGGCTGAGAAGGTGATCAGTGCAGTTCCGTTCTATACAAGACTCTGGAGGGAAGTTCCGAAGACGGAAGAAGAGCTTGCGGAGCAGGAAGGTACGGAAGCAGCCCAGTATCCGATGAAAGTGACGAGTGAAGCGCTTGGTATGAAAGATGCTTTGGATAAAGTGAACGGCGCCGGTGCAACTGCCGTGTGGGATGATACTGTAAAACAGAATTATGCCGAATGGACAGGGTCAGACGGAGCAACTTATAAAATCTGGCTTGAAGACAGTGCGTCTTTAGAGAAGAAACTGGAATTGATGAAAACGAATAAGCTTGCGGGAACAGCTGCATGGAAGTTAGGATTTGAGACTTCTGATATCTGGGAATTAATCTTGAAGTATGTAAATTAGTTACAGTACTTTCGTGTATTAGAAGAGACCCTTTTCGCATATATTATAAAAATATATGCGGAAGGGGTTTTTTCGTTGCTGGAAGAGAAGCAGAAATATTGGATTTTGATAAAAGTAAAGTGGATCGTAGTCTTTATTATATTAGCTTTTGTGATTTACGGGAGCCATACGCTGAGTCAGTATGTGGCAGGAACGCAGGTACAAGAGGCAAAAACAGAGGTTATTCTGGATGCGGGGCACGGGGGTGATGATCCCGGTAAGATCGGAGTCAATAAAGTGAAGGAAAAAGATCTTAATCTTCAAATTACGATCAAGGTAAAAGCATATCTGGAAAAGGAAAATGTAACGGTAAAGTTGACAAGGGAAACGGATGAGGGACTGGAACCACAAGGAGCGCAGAATAAAAAGATTGAAGATATGAAAGCGCGTGTAAAAATGATCAACGAGGTGCAGCCAACGATAGTGGTCAGTATTCATCAAAACAGTTATCAGACAGAGGACGTAAAAGGAGCGCAGGTTTTCTACTACGGACATTCTGAGAAAGGGGAGAAGATGGCAAAAATTTTGCAGGAGGCGATAAGAGAGGTGGATTCCGAGAATCACCGCCAGGCAAAGGCAAATGAATCCTATTATTTGTTAAAAAGAACGGAAGTTCCGACGATTATCGTTGAATGTGGATTTTTGAGTAACTGGGAAGAGGCGGGGAAGCTGGCAGATGAAGACTATCAGAATCAGATAGCACAGGCAATTGGCAAGGGAATTCTTGAGTGTATTGGTAAAAATTAGCAGAGAGTAAGAAGGGTGTATTTATATATTTAATTTGCCATGATATTCAGATAATGGTATAATTATCACTATGAAAACGATAATGAAAAAAATTGACAGAAACAATATAGACCAAGAAATTATCAGGCAGGCCGGAAGAATTTTAAAGCAGGGCGGATTGGTAGCATTTCCGACGGAAACGGTTTACGGACTGGGGGCGAATGCGTTAGATGAAGAGGCGGCAAAGAAGACATATGCCGCAAAAGGACGTCCATCGGATAATCCGCTGATTGTGCATATAGCAAAGCTTGAAGACCTGGATGAGATTGTGATGGAGATACCTGCAGTTGTGCAGGAGATTGCAGATTATTTCTGGCCGGGGCCGCTCACAATGATTTTTAATAAAAGTGATAAGGTTCCGCTTGGCACGACAGGAGGGCTTCAGACGGTTGCGGTCCGTATGCCGGATGATGAGATTGCAAGAGAACTGATTCTGGCGGGGGGCGGATACATATCCGCGCCTAGTGCAAATACGTCTGGACGGCCAAGCCCGACGACTGCCCAGCATGTGGCAGATGATCTGGATGGGAAGATTGAGATGATCCTGGATGGAGGAAGTGTTGATATCGGTGTGGAATCAACTATTTTGGATATGACCGTAGATCCTCCGATGATCCTCCGGCCTGGAGCAATCACGAAAGAAATGCTGGAAGAAGTGGCGGGAGAGATTTCGGTCGATGAGACTCTGATTTCGGAAAAAAGTAAGAAGGCGCCGAAGGCTCCGGGAATGAAATACCGTCATTATGCGCCGAAAGCAGATTTGATCATCGTAGAAGGCGAGCCTGAGGAGGCCGTGAAGGCAATAAAACAGATTGCTTATGAGCAGGTCAGATTGGGATATAAGGTAGGTATTATTGCAACCAGTGAATCCATTGGACAGTATACGACCGGAATCATCAAGAGCATTGGATCGAGAGAAAATGAAAAAACGGTTGCCCGTAATCTGTATAAAGTATTAAGAGAATTTGATGAAGAAGAGGTCTCTTATATTTACAGTGAAGCATTTCCTGAAGGTGGAATCGGGACGGCTGTTATGAATCGTCTTGGTAAGGCAGCAGGACATCATGTGATTAAAGCTTCGGACATTACATGCCTGCAGAAGTACAGAAGAATTGTATTTGTGAGCAACAGTGACAATTGCAGGGCTCCAATCGCGGCAGCACTTTTAAAGAGGCAACCCCTTCTCCAGGAATATCAGATATTATCGAGAGGAATGGTCGTACTTTTCCCGGAACCGCTAAGTCCGAGGGCCGAAGAATTATTGAAAGTACACGATATTGTGCTGGAAGGGTATGAAACAGAAGCTCTGGATGAAAAGATTTTCGGAAAAGATACTTTGATCCTGACAATGCAGGAGAACCAGAAACAGAAGATATTGAGCGAATATCCTGACGCGGGAGATGTATTTACTTTAGGCGAATATGTGGGAGAATCGCAGGAAATAGAATCGGTATATGGACAGTCGCCTGAACAATATGAACAAATGTATGAAATGATACGGAGAATGACAGGGAAGCTTGCGGAGAGATTAAATAAGGAGGCAAAGTAGGCGAAAATATGAGTGGGAAAAGAAGTGATTATATTACCTGGGATGAATATTTTATGGGAGTTGCTATGTTATCAGGCAGAAGATCCAAAGATCCTCATACCCAGGTTGGATGCTGCATTGTAAGTGCGGATAATAAGATTCTTTCGATGGGATATAATGGCCTGCCGCGTGGATGTTCGGATGATGAGTTCCCTTGGGAGAGAGACGGTGATCCGCTGGAGACGAAGTATGTGTATACTGTGCACAGTGAATTGAATGCGATTCTTAATTACAGCGGAGGCAGTTTGGAAGGCGCGAAATTATATGTCTCTTTGTTCCCGTGTAATGAATGTGCCAAGGCGATCATTCAAAGCGGAATCAAAGAAGTGATTTTTGACAGTGATAAATACGCGGATACTTCATCGGTCATGGCGTCCAAGAGAATGTTTGACAGCGCCGGAGTACGATATCATCAGTATCATAGAACAGGACGTAAGATTGAGATTGAATTGTAAAAAAATTTTGAAAGAAGGCATAGGGGAAATGAACTCTATGTCTTTTTTATTGAATTTTTTGAGGGGAATAAAATAGGAAAAATAAGTATATATTTCAAAAGAAAGGGGAAATAAAAATGGAAAAAAAGAAGTTATCTATCGTTACTTGTTTTATCGTAAGGGCAGTTGAGGGGTTGACAGCTATATTTTTTATCAACCAATTTTTTGACTATAGAAACATTCCGGTTTCTGTTGGAATCAATCTGATTTCGTTTTTGACATCGGGAATGCTTGGAATTCCTGGGGTTTGCCTGTTGTATGGGATTATTTTTTATCAAATTATGTAAGTGTTGCACAAAAGCAGATTATTTTTCGAAAATTACTGGACAAGAGAAAGAGTCAGGAATATAATACACCTCACAAGAGAGTTACAAGAATCAAAAAATCACAATGCAGTGTCTGCCAATCAGACAGACACTCGCATCAAGGGAATGAGTAATCATTTCTCGATATGCCATTTCGGCATAAGTTTCAAATTAATTATCATTTTAGAACAAAGGTATTGTATTGTTCGGATACCGGAAAGGAGAGCGTGCAGGGATTAACAAGGAAATAATAATCTGTGATTCAGAAGAAGCATATGTCAGAAGGCTTGCTGAAGCACTGCTTTTGAAGAGGGAAGTTACGGCAGGAGTGCGAATCTGTTCGTCCCTCGAACTGTTGGAAAAAATGCTGGAAATAGGAGAAGTTCAGGTGCTTTTGATTAGCGATGAGATTCCATATGAAGCGAGAAAGCAGGTATTTGGTGGCCGAAGAGTTGTGCTTACGAGAAAGAAATGCATAGATTTGGGTGAAGAAGAACAGGAACTTAGGAAATATCAGTCTGTAGACAAGCTGACAACAGAGATCATGCAGGCATTCCAGAAGTCAAATCCTTCAGCGAGTTATTTTGGAAAAGGACGGATTTTGGGAGTGTATTCACCGATACATCGAATCGGGAAAACGACATTTGCCCTGAAACTGGGAAAAATGCTTGCAAGAAAGGAAAATGTCTTATATCTGAACCTGGAGGCATATGCCGGATTCGGAGGATATTTTCAGGATGGAGATGTACAGAACCTTTCTCATCTTTTGTATTATGCAAAACAGGAAAATGATGATATCAGTGTGCGGATAGCATCAATGATCCGTCAGATGGGAAATCTGGATTATATTCCGCCTATGAAAGTATGGACGGATTTGAAAGAAGTAAGTGCCCGGGAATGGGAGCAACTTCTGGAAAGGCTGTCTATGCAGAGTATTTATGACACAGTGATTCTTGATCTTGGAAATGTCGTAGAGAATGTGTTTGAATTGTTGAAATTATGCGATTGGATTTTGCTGCCCCGGGAAGGGAATGTGTATGCAAAATCCAAGATGGAACAGTATCACTATATTTTAAAAGTCCTTCAAATTCAAGAACTGGAAATGCGTACGATTTACGTAGATATGGAAAAAGGAATGCGACAGTCGGTGAAGGATGCGACTTTGGAATTGGAAGCAAAATCCGGAAAGGAGCATGCATATGATAAAGTCAGAACAACTTCATGAGCAGGTTCTATCAAGAATCGATTTGACAAATGAGCAGACAGATGAAGAACTGCTGGAAATTATACACAGTGTTCTGGAAGAAAATTCAAGACGACAGTTTATTCCGCTTAAAGAGAAGGCTGCGCTTGGTAAGGAATTATTTAATGCATTTCGCAAACTGGATATTTTGCAGGAACTGATAGAAGATGATTCAATCACGGAGATTATGATCAATGGGACAGAAAATATTTTTCTGGAAAGAGATGGACGGATTTTTGTTTCTGACAAAAAGTTCATGTCCAGAGGGAAACTGGAAGATGTCATTCAGCAAATGGTAGCAGACTGTAATCGAATTGTAAATGAAGCATCGCCTATTGTGGATGCAAGGCTTGCCGACGGTTCTCGAGTGAATGTTGTGCTTCCGCCGGCTGCAATCAACGGTCCGATCGTAACGATTCGTAAGTTCCCGAAGCATAGAATTACGATGCAGCAGCTCCTGGAGTATGAATCAATCAGCCAGGAAGCTGCGGAATTTCTGATTCGTCTGGTCAGGGCAGGGTATAACATTTTCATCAGCGGCGGGACAGGATCAGGAAAGACTACTTTTCTGAATGCTCTGTCAGATTTTATACCTAAGACAGAACGAATTGTTACAATCGAAGATAATGCGGAACTGCAGATCATGGAACTTCCCAACCTGGTGCGGCTTGAAGCACGAAATGCAAATGTGGAAGGAAATGGGGAAATCAGTATTCGTGATCTGATAAGGACGTCACTTCGAATGAGACCGGACAGAATTATCGTAGGTGAAGTACGGGGGAAGGAAGCTGCGGATATGCTTCAAGCCTTTAACACCGGGCATGACGGTTCACTGAGTACCGGACATGCGAATAATCCGAGGGACATGCTTTCAAGACTTCAAATGATGGTACTTATGGGAATGGATATTCCACTGACAGCGGTACAAAGACAGATTGCTGCAGGAATTGATATTATGGTGCATCTTGGAAGGTTACGGGATAAAAGCAGAAAAGTATTAGAAATTGTGGAGGTGCTTGGCTATGAAAAAGACGAAATCAGAATTCAATCCTTGTTTTCGTTCAGGGAAACGGGAGAGAAGGACGGAAAAATCAAAGGAGAGTGGGTGAAAAATTTCTCTCTTCAACGACAGGAAAAACTTTTGGCGGCAGGGTATTAGCAGGAAAGAATATCTGCTGGCGGCGGCAAAAAGTATGTCCGTAGTTGCAGCGACCGCCTATTTATTTTATTCCGAATGGTGGTCTGTGATTCTCTTGTTACCGCTTGGAAGTCTTTATTTCAGCGACAGTGTAAATAAGCTGGAACGAAAGAAACAAAAGGAATTTGAGCGGCAGTTTCAGGATGCACTGCAGTCGCTTGGGACGCAGATGAACATCGGTCATTCGATGGAGAATGCTATAAAAGAAGTGCAGAAGGATCTGCAGATTATGTATGACAAAGATACGGTAATTGTCCGTGAATTTACTTATATGGTCACGCAGTTGAATTTGAATGTAAATGCAGAAATCGTGTGGGAAGAATTTGCCCAGAGAGTGGAGCTTCCGGAAGCGGATAGCTTTGTAACTGTATTTGCACTGGCAAAAAGAAGCGGTGGTGACAGTATTGCAATCATTAAAAACGCAGTCAGGCAGATTGTGGAGAAAGCAGAAGTAAATCGCGAGATTGCAACGGTAATCGCGGAAAAGAAGCTGGAATTCCAAGTAATGTCAATTATTCCGTTTGGAATTATTGCATATATGCGAGTCAGCTTTCCTGAATTTATGGGTGTACTTTATGGGACAATTTCCGGAAATTTATTTATGACGGGATGTCTTGCGGCGTATCTTGCGGCCTTGCGGCTTGGCAGCAAAATTGTTGAAATCGAGGTGTAATATGTGGGTTTGTATAGCGGTATATATAAGTCTTGGAGCAGCATATTTCGTGCTGCGACATAGAAAGCTGCTTGCCCAAATTGACGAAAAATTATGCAAGCGTATATTTGGTGTGATGTTTTGCACGGCAACAATCGGTCTTCTGACAGAAGTAAGTGGAAATAATCTGATACAAAGTTTCGGCAAAATAAGGATTGAACGGGAAACATATGGAGGTACTCAGATTGAAAAACAGTTACAAATGCAGATTGACGGTGAAGAGAAAGAAAAAATAGAAATTCAGGTTTCTCCGAGAATGTACGGAAGCGAAGAAGTACAGTCTCTGTTCAGACAGGCAATGGAACGACTGGATAAAGAGATACTTGGGGAAAATGAAAGTGCCGATCATGTTGTGAAATCTCTGAATCTTGTGCAGGAACTGGAAGGATATCCCTTTCATATTACCTGGGAGATTGGAAGATATGATGTCATGGATATGAAAGGCAATATTAACAAGGAAGCAGTTATGAAAGAAGATCCGGAGGGCGAAGGAATACTGGTAAAACTAACCGGAATTTTGCGGTACGGATCGGAAGAAGCTGCGTACAGCACAGAAGTTCTGATATTTGCAGATGCAGACGAAAAGGAAAGTATACGCAATCAAGTGCTTGCAGTAGTAAAAACAGCAGAAGAGGCAACCCGAGAGGAAAAATCTTTTATGCTTCCTGAAGTGGTGAACGGGAAAAAGATTCGATGGAGATATTGGAATGAATCGAAGGTGATTCCTGTTCTGATGCTTGGCATCGCTGCATGCGTTCTTCTTGTGGCACAGGAGAAGCAGAGAAAGGAACAGCTTCAAAAAGAACGAAGTGAACAGATGCTTTTGGATTATCCCGAAATCATCAGTCAGTTTACTATGCTGATGGGCGCAGGGATGACAGCGAAGAATGTGTGGAAGAAGATTACGGCAGATTACCGCAGACAAAAAGAAAAGAGCGGACGGGTACGGTATGCATATGAAGAGATGCTGATTACATCTCAGGAAATGCTGAGTGGTATTCCCGAAGCGGAATGTTATGAGCGATTTGCCAGGCGATGTGAGTTGATACCTTATATGAAGATGGGAGTATTGCTCTCTCAGAATCTGCGAAAGGGAGTAAAAGGAACTGCGGATATGCTTCAAATGGAAGCAATTCAGGCGATGGAAGATCGAAAAAGCAGGGCAAGAAGAATGGGAGAAGAAGCAGGTGTTAAGCTTTTGTTTCCGATGCTCTTGATGCTGGTGATTGTCTTACTTATCGTTATTGTTCCGGCATTTTTTTCTATTGACATATAAGATACAGGACGAGGGAGGTGAAGGGATGAAGAGATTGAAAAAGTGGATTCGATTCGGATGGATCCGGGCACAGTGCGTGATGCATGATGACCGGGGGATTTCGGTGATTGAATTGATTTTGGTACTTGTGGTTATTATTGGACTGGTACTTATCTTTAAGTCACAGCTTACCAGTCTGGTTGAAACAATATTTGAAAAAATTACGAGTGAAAGTGCAGGAATTTAAGTAAAAAATGAATTCTTAATGTTCTAATTCTGGAAATAGGCGGTATAGAAAATGAAAAAAATGGTAAAAGGTGAACTGACTGCTTTTTTGAGCCTTGTATTCATTCTTTTGATTTCGATGACAGGTGCAGTACTGGAAAGTGCATCCATTCAGATTATGAAGAACGAAAAAAGGGCGGATGCTACGAGGGCAGCAGAGTCTGTCTTTGCGGAATATCAAAGAGATTTGCTTAACGAGTATGATGTTTTTGCGCTGGATGAGAGTTATGAATCGGAGTATGTTTCAGAAGCTTCTATTTTAAACCGAATGTCCTTTTACGGGGCAGAAAATATGGAGAAAGAGATAACCGATATTCGATTTATGACCGATGATAACGGAAAAGCTTTCTATGACCAGGCCATATTGTTTGAAAAGGAAAAGACGAAAGCTTCTGTGGTAGAAGAACTGATCGGAAAATCTTCTGTATGGAAAGAACAGGAGAATCAAGCAGAGCAATATGAAAAAGAAGATACAGAGACGAGTTTTGAATTAGAGAGTATGCTGCAGGAGGAAGATCAGGAGCTGCCGCAGGAAGGAAATCCACTTTCGTCGATTTCGAACTTGAAAGCAGGAGGTGTTCTGGAGCTTGTATTGCCGGAAGAATTTCAGCTTTCCGGGCGAGGATGGAATCTTTCCGAGCTGGTGTCAGGCAGGGAGTTACAGAGAGGTCATGGAAATTTTAAGGAAAAGAGTACGGAAGCCGGAGATGCCATTTTTTTCAATCTATACCTTATGGATCGATTTCATCATGCGATCAGTGAAGAACACAATCAGGCAGTGCAATATGAACTTGAGTATCTGATAGGAGGAAAATCAAGTGATGCCGAAAATCTGGAAGAGGTCGTAAAGAAGCTGTGTAATATCAGATTTGCGGTGAATTACACTTATCTTCTGACAGATGCCGAAAAACAGGCTGAAGCAGAGGCTGCGGCAGCTGCCATTTGTACGTTGCTGACAGTTCCGGGAATCACAGTAATTGTACAACAGGCGTTTTTGATGGCGTGGGCGTATGGGGAAGGAATTGCAGATGTGAAGACACTTCTTGCCGGAAAAAGGGTACCGCTTGTCAAAACTGCTGAGACATGGCAGCTTTCATGGCAGAATCTTCTGACGCTGGATGAAACCGGAAATATTGTCGAAGGGAAGGATACCGAGGACGGTTATTCCTATGAAAAATATTTACAAGTACTTTTAATGCTGGAAAAGAAAGAAAAGCTTACGATGAGAGCTTTGGATCTGGTGGAATTGAATATTAGGGCGAAAGAAGGAAAACAATGGTTTCGCGCGGATAACTGTGTAGTTGCAGCAAGATTTGCGATTGACTGCGGACTAAGAAGAGCGGTGCATTATGAATTTACAACAGAATTTCAATATTATTAGATAGCGATATAAAAATGGAAGGAGGTGGATACAGATGTCTTTTCCGATTCTTGATTTTTTGATCCACAAATTTACAAACAAGATTGATACACAACACAAAAATATAAACAGAAAGGAGGAAGGATTTGGGTTTGCATTGATTTTAGATACTCTCTTTTTGGAAAAGACATCTGTATCTGCCTCAGGCAAAAGGGATATGCACCGTGGAAGTGTCACGGTGGAGGCAGCAGTATGTGTTCCGTTATTCTTATATGCAGCAATTTGTCTTATCTGGCTCCTGGAATTCCGCACTGTTCAGCTTGTGGTACGGGAAGGGATGCAAGGAGCGGCAAAAAAGATTGCTTTGGAATGTTATGAACTGCCGATTTTGATTCCGTCAAGGCTTGAAGCGGAGATTGTGAATCAGATCGGAAGCGAAAGATTGGACCGAAGCTGTATTGTAGACGGAAAGGACGGACTTCAGTGTGAGAAATCCTACATCTTGCCGGGAAGCGCGATTATGGAACTTAAGACAACTTATAAAGCAAAGCTTCCGGTTCCGGGATTTTTTATTTCACCGATCACTTATCAGGAAACGATGAGAATAAAAGGGTGGAATGGGTATGAGAAGGAGTCATTTACACAGTATGACAATCAGGATATTGTCTACATAACGGAAACGGGGATTGTCTATCACAGGGATTATCACTGTACTTATCTGAAGCCTTCTGCTCGTGTCGTGTCTCTGGAAGAGATTACTTCGTTACGGAATGAAAGCAAAGAAAAATATTATCCGTGCGAAAAATGTGCAGGATTTTGTAAAGGGAATGTGTATATAACAGATTATGGAAATCGTTATCACAGTACTTTGAGCTGCAGCGGTGTGAAAAGGAAAATCTATGCTGTTTCTCTTAATGAAGTGAAAGGGAAGGGAGCGTGCTCGAAATGTGGAAAATAGGGGGAATTATTGCGGTCGCATATTTGGGCTCAGGAGCAATCTGCGATATCTTAAATAGGAAGATACCGTCGGGATATCTGATGGCAGGAACCGTTCTGGCAGTTTTCTATCTGGCATTTGGAGAACAGACGGAATGGTATCTATGGGTTCCCGGAGCGGTTACAGGACTGACATTTCTGGCTTTTTCCAAACTGTCTGGGGAAGGGATTGGATATGGAGACAGTTGGATGATTCTTAATCTGGGATTATTTCTTGGAATCGTAAGGCTCCTTGTGCTTCTTGGCATTGCATTTGCCGGGGCAGCAGTGGCTTCGGGAATTGGAATTGCAATGAAGAAATGGAACCGGAAAACCAGGATACCGTTCTATCCGTTTTTATTGGTTGGTTATCTGGGGGCGATGTTATGGTAAGGAAGAAGAATGGATTTTTACTGCGCGCGTCTACTGTGGTGGAAATGGCATATCTGATGCCAGTGATTTTAGGAGTGTGGATGGTTGTTATTTTTGGGCTTTTTTATTATCACGATAAATCCATTTTAATGGGTGCGGCTTACGAAACGGCGGTAGTTGGAAGTGAAGTTTTGCGCGGACTGGAAAAACTTCCGGAAGAGGAGATGGAAGAATATTTCAGAAACAGGATAAGAGGAAAACTCTTATTCTATGGGCAGGTGTCGGTGGACGTGTACGAAAACGAGCAGCAGATCATTGCGGAAGCGAGTGCAATGGCAAAAGGGATGAAGGTACATGCAAGGGGAAGTGCCCAGGTGACGGATCCTGAAAAAAAGATCCGCAAGGTAAGAGTTTTGCGGCAAAATATTGAGGAGGCAGCTAAGTGAAGACAGAGTTTGAACGAGATTTGCATCATGCATGGATGATTCTGGAATTTGACGAGATTTTTGAAGAAGATTATCAGATGAGAATGCTGGAAGAGAATCATCCGACCAGTCTTTTAATGGTAAAAGGCCAAGGGAGAGATACGAAAAGCAGGTATCAGTACGAAATTGGCGGGAAGATTTCGATGGAAGCATTAGGCGAAAGGGAGAAGTGGACCTATTCGAAAATGAAAGAGTTTATGCAGCAGTTGGTGGAAACTGTGAGGGAGGTAAATAATTATCTTCTGGATGTCAATTGCCTGAGCCTGAATCCAGAGCATATTTACCATCAAGGCGAAAAATATTATTTCTGCTATTGTCCGGCTATAAAAGGAAATGTATGGGAAGCATTTCATACTCTGACAGAATATTTTGTCAGAGAAACGGATTATGAGGATAAAGAAGCAATTTATCTTGCCTGCGAATTGCATAAGGCTTCTATGGAAGATAACTATAATATAGAACTAATACTGGAAAAGATTTTGGAGAGAAAAGAACAGAGAATGGAAGAGGTTCAGCAAAAACCAAAATATGGGGATTTGTCCTATGAACTTCAGGAAGATCAGATATTGGATGAATGGGCAAAGGAGCAGGAATTAAAAGGAAATATGTTGAAAGAAAGGGAGACCGTATGGGGATTTGTCACAAGAAAAATACAGAAAAGAAAAGACAAGACCTTGGAAAAGTACTAAATTCTTTTCTTATTCTGTATATGGCGCAGGTTAATCAAATGTAAAATAATGGAAACAAAATACTTGTAAATCATACTCTCATTCCATATAATAAAGATTAGGGTTATGAAATTGGCAATAATATAGTAAAAGAACTACCTTTCTGAAGTTCTGATTCTACAGATATGGTTCCGCCGTGAGCTTCAATCGTGCGCTTTGCGATGGAAAGTCCCAGGCCGGTTCCACCGGTCTTATGGGTGACGAAAGCGTCGAAGATTTCATCGAGCTGTTCGTCTGCTATGCCGCAGCCATTGTCTGCGATGATGATTTTCAGAAAACGGTTATCTGTACTTGCCTCCAGCCGGATAGAACCACATGGTGATACGGCATCTTTGGCGTTACGAAGAAGATTGAGAAAAACTTCCTGTAATTTAATCTTATCTCCCCAGATATCCGGGAGTGAAGGAGAAATCCGGGAAGTGAATTCAATGTCTGTTTCCACACAGGAAGCGGCAAAAGACAGACAAAGGTGACTGAAAAAGTCGTATGAAGAGAAAGAAGAACATTTGAGGCGTTCACCATTATTATAGGAAGAAAGCTCTTGAAGCAGAGTGATCATAAATTCAATGTCTTCTCTCATATCGGTCCAGTGCCGGAAAGTATGAACTTCGGGATGCTGGGATTCGATTAATTGTAACGTGCTGTAGACCAGCGTGAGTGGGTTACGTATTTCGTGGCTGATCTTGCTGATCGTGTACTGCTGGTCATCCATAAGCTTTTGAATCAGCATCTTATTTTCCGGTGTTTCGTTCATCAGTTGGAGTAATTGTTCATGTTCATGATTTGTTAATGACATTGTCATACCGCCTTTCTATGGATAGTGTAGCATTGGTGGTATGGATATTCAAATATATTTTAAAGAAAGAGGTAAAAGTTATGAGAGATGAGAACTGTATTTTCTGTAAAATTGCAAATGGAGAGATTCCGGCAGCAACGCTGTATGAAGATGATGATTTCAGAGTCATTTTAGATTTGGGTCCTGCAACAAAAGGACATGCACTTATCCTTCCAAAGGAGCATTATGCAAATCTGTATGAGATCGATGAAGAGCTTGCGGCAAAAGCATTTAAGCTCGCTAAAAAGATGGTGATCAAGATGACAGAAGTGCTTGGGTGCGATGGATATAACGTGGTGCAGAACAATGGAGAGGCAGCAGGACAGACTGTATTTCATTTTCATATGCATTTGATTCCGCGGTATAAGAATGATGATGCAAGATTTGGATGGAAGACCGGTGAGCTTACCGATGAAGTAAGAGACGAAATTCTTGCAAAATTAAAATAACCTACCGGAACAGAAAAAATATGAGAGAAATACAGAGGTGAGTGAAAGTGGACACTCAAGAGAAAGACAAATGCATATTTGAGGCAATTTATCGTGAATATAGAGAAGAAGTGTTTAGAGTTTCAATGCGCTTCTCTGAGTATAACATAGAAATTTCTCAGGAATTGACACATGAGGTCTTTTTGAAACTGTATGATCATTCAAATTTGATTGATGAAGAATATCTGGCACAGTGGCTGTATACTACTACAAAAAATATGACGCTTAATTATATGAAGCGGGCGAAAAGAGAAGAACCATCTGAGGATTTGATGCAGGATTACAGGACAGATAGGTCAACAAAAAGTCCGGAAGATGAATTTTTTGAACGGTATATAGAAAATGAAAGGGCAGAGATTGCACGTTCGATCATGGATGAATTGCATCGTGTAAATGACAGATGGTATGAAGCTGTAACAAAAGCATACTGCCTGAAGATGCCACAGAAAGAGGTTGCCGAAGAATTGGGCGTTAGTATTACGGTGCTGCACAGCATTTTGCATAGAGCAAAGGTGTGGATGGAGAAGAGATACAGACATGCTATAGACGAGATGGAGAAATAATAAAACAGGTGCCGATTTGACACCTGTTCCGTTGACTTATTTGGAAGCGGCATCTTCGATCAGACCGATGATTGTTTCAATCGGGCTTTGCTGAGAAGAACGGTTCATCGCTTCGATATACGATTCGCGAGAATCATAAAGCTTATGGATAGAAGAAAGAAGAAGTTCATCAGTCAGTTCTTCTTCTTCCAGAACCATGCTGAATTTCTGGCGTTCAAAAGAACGGGCATTCAGGATCTGATCGCCTCGGCTTGCACTTGCTGAAAGTGGAATCAGAAGGTTTGGCTTGCGCAGTGCAAGAAGTTCACAGATGGCATTAGCCCCGGCACGTGAGATTACGATGTCGGACAGAGCAAAGAGATCCTTCAGTTCATCCTGAATATACTCAAACTGTGCGTAACCGTCAAGTCCTTTCAGAGAATCATCAAGTTTGCCTTTCCCGCACAGATGAATAATCTGGAATTCCTTCAGAAGCTGTGGGAGAATCTTGCGGACAGCCTGATTCACTGCAGCGGCACCAAGGCTTCCGCCGACGATCAGGATGACAGGTTTTGTTTCTTTAAAACCACAGAAGCTGCGGGCTTTTTCCTTGTCACCGGTCATGAGTTCCTGACGGATTGGAGAACCGGTAAGGACAGCCTTATCTTCCGGAAGTGCTTTTAAAGTTTCCGGAAAGTTACAGCAGACTTTGACTGCTGAAGGAATAGAAATCTTATTCGCGAGTCCCGGAGTCATATCCGATTCATGGATGATGACAGGAACATGGTTCCTCTTTCCGGCGATGACAACAGGGACGCTGACAAAGCCTCCTTTAGAGAAAATAACATCAGGCTTTAATTCTTTGATAATTTTATTTGCTTCGCCAAATCCCTTCAGTACACGGAACGGATCCGTAAAATTCTGAAGGCTGAAATAACGGCGAAGTTTACCGGATGAAATTCCATGGTATGGAACGCCCTGCTTTTCAATCAGGCTCTTTTCTATACCATTATATGAACCGATGTAGTGTATATCGTATTGAAGTTCTCTTAAACGTGGTAACAGTGCGATATTCGGTGTAACATGTCCGGCAGTACCACCGCCGGTTAAAATAATACGTTTCATAAATAATCCTCCCACTTTATCATGTTGATGAGGGGGTTAAAGTCGTGCGTGTTCATGCGAATATGAATCCTATGACTTGTTGACCCTAACACCTAAAAATAATTTTAACAGATAAAGGAAAAAGGTCAAGAAAAAGGGAAAATAAATGTAACAGGAAAGATATGGGCTGTATAAAGACGAGGTTGTTGACATGAAGAATGAGCAAGAAAAATTGGAAGAATTTTTGAAATCAGAACTGAAGAAAGAGGGGGATGCGATTCGTGCGGAAGTAGAAGCCGATGAATCTCTGAAAAATATTACACTTCCCGACGACTTTGATGACGGGCTGTGGGAGAAGATTAAGAAGAGAGAAGAAGAAAAAGCTGCTTACGAAGCTCTGTCGGAGAAAGATAAAGAAGCACTGCGCTTGGGACGGGAAATGATGCTGTTGCAGGTGGATGAGTATGCAGATGAAAGAGATGCGGAGGACGAGGACGTTCGCGGTAAGAATCGTGTGAAGATTGCCGGCAGTGAAACAGGGGCAGAAGAGGAGAAGGATACTGGAGATAAAGGTAAGGTTGTACGGTATCGGAAACGGAAGAAGAGAATCTATCTGCTTGTGGCGGCTGTGGCTGTGATGGTGCTGGCGATTGGGATGACTAGTATTGGTGGGGCACCGTTTGTGGCGAAGATTAGGAAACAGCTTGTGGGCGAAAGAGAGATGGTGAAGGTTAACTCGGAGAGAGAAGGGGAAGATGAGCGACTGGGGGCGGAAAGTGAAGAATCAAAGTTTTATCAAAATATTAGAGATACTTTTGGATTTGAACCTGCAATGCTTGGATATCTACCTTCGAATACAAGTGTAATTGATTATGAAATTAATCAAGAACTAAAAGAAGCGTGTATGTTGTTAGAATGTAATGGAGAAATTCTTGAATATCAGGTTTTTATGAATTTTATAAATAAGTCTGTTGGATATAGTATAGAAGATGAGTTAATAGAAGAGAAGTCAGTAGTTGTTTCCAACACGAAAATAGATATAAAATGTTATGAGATTAAAGCAAGTCAAATTATAGAGTATGTTGCTCAATTTGAAAAAGAAAATGTTTTTTATGTAATAAATGGTTGTATAGAAAAAGAAGAATTTGAAGAAATTATCAATAATTTAAAAATTTTATAAATATCGCGTAAGTTTTTCTTAGTTCAATTGTTATTATAATAAAGAGGTTTTTGGAATAGCAGAATAGGAGGAAATGATGAAAAAAACTAGAGCGATTTTATTGGTAATAATGGTAATTCTGGGATTAGTGAATGTTCCCGGTAAAAGCGTTAAGGCTGCAGAGTTGTTAGAGTGTGTAGATGGATCGTATTTAACAGAAGATAAATCTTCCGAAGGTGAAGCTGTGAATATAACAAGAGGAATTTATTTGAAAAGTGGTACATCATCTATAGCCAAAGCAGGAACTGGAAAAATAACAGCAGGTGGAAGAACTGTAGGACAAAAAGTAGTTTCTACAATTGAGGTTACTGTTAGAGTAGAAAGATTAGTAAATGGAAAATGGACAACATATACTTCTTGGAATACAACAAAAAAAAATGCTGCATTAGTAAGTTCAAGCAAGACTATGTCAGTTCCAACAGGATATTATTATAGAGTATATTGTATTCATGTAGCTGACTCTGATAGAAGTGATTCCTTCACCGACGGAATCTACATTTAAGCGTTCCCCCTCCCCGACCATTACATTCAGCGGAGTCCTTATAACCGCTGCTCAATGCCATTCATGGATTCATACTTTTACAACTAATAATAAAATATAAGTGAAAGTGCAAACGACGAACGAACCATATTGATGAAATGGATGCGAGCAGTGGGTATAAGGGCTCCGCTGAAGCGGGAGGTTTTTATTTTACATTATCATTGGATACAATCAAAAAGAGAAAACGGTAATGATACAGAGAGTTTCTTATGCGGTAACCAGAAGAGGCTCTCTATTTCTTTGCCAATATGCAATACTTCAGAGTCAACGAGCAGGATTTTGCTATTGCATCTCCTGCTATTTGAAATATACTGTATTATAGTGAGAAAAGTTTTTGGAGGAAGAATTGAGATGATATATAATAATGTGCTTGAAGCGTTGGGGAATACGCCGATGATTCGTCTGAATCGGATGGTTGATGAGGATAGTGCAGAAATTTTGGTGAAATTTGAGGCTGTGAATGTGGGGGGATCGGTGAAGACAAGAACTGCCTGGAATATGATTCTTGATGCGGAGAAGCGAGGGGTAATTAAGGAAGATACGATTATTGTGGAGCCGACGAGCGGAAACCAGGGAATCGGATTGGCACTTGTAGGAGCGGTCAGAGGATATAGGACGGTTATTATCATGCCGGATTCGGTGAGTGAGGAACGCAGGAAGTTGGTGCAGAATTATGGAGCAGAGGTGAAGCTGGTTCACGATGAGGGTGATATCGGGGAATGTATTCAGAAGTGTATTCGTACGGCGCTTGACATGAAGGAGGCAGATTCCAGAGTTTATGTGCCGCAGCAGTTTGAGAATATGGCTAATTATGAGGCTCATTTGAATACAACAGGAAGAGAGATTGTAGAGCAGGTGGGCAGAAGAATTGATGGATTTTGTTCAGGCATCGGTACGGGCGGAACGATTTCGGGTGTAGGAGAAACACTTAAAAAAGCAAATCCTGATATTACGATATGGGCAGTTGAACCGGAGAATGCAGCCATTTTGTCAGGCAAAGAGGTTGGAAGCCATTTGCAGATGGGGATTGGAGATGGTGTGATACCGGAGATTTTAAATCAGGCTATTTATGATGATGTGGTAATCGTAACGGACGAAGAGGCAATTCAAACGGCAAGAGATCTGGCAAGACTAGAAGGCTTGATGTGCGGAATTTCCAGCGGAACGAATGTTGCGGCAGCGAAGAGACTGGCAAAAAAGCTTGGCAAGGGCAAAACGGTCGTAACGCTTTTACCGGACACTGCGGAAAGATATTTTTCTACTCCATTATTTAAGGCTTAAGTATAATTGGGGAGTGTTAGGCGCGAGGGTTATTTACCATGCCGAACTTTCCTGCTGAAGATGTGATGAACGCAGTTGCGGTCGGAATGGTGCGGGCTTGCTTCAACGGGAGTTAATCAGATGTATAAACAAAAAAGGGGCGGATAAAACAGTGATCAAGAACGCTGATAATTTATCCGGCCCTCTTTATTATTTCTCATCAGGCGTGTCTGTATGTGTCAAAATGTGATCTTTTAATATGAGGTTTATGTACTGGCTGAAAGATCTGTCATCGCTTTCTGCCAAATCTTTTATTTTTGTAACGATATCTGTGTCAAGTGTAATGCTGACCTTTGTCTTTAGTGGTTTCATATAGCTTCTCCTTTTGATAAATATATCATTTTGTAAGATAAAGTATTTAAAAGTAGGATGAAATAGGATAAAGTAGTATTAAATGGAAGGAGTGAAAAACTATGGAAAAGTTAGAACTGACGCAGGAACAGATAGAGAGAGCTGTGGAATTTATGGAAGGAGACGATTTGGATTTTTACGAGCAGGTTCTTCTAGGCCAGCCGGAAGAAATTCAAAAAAAGTTTTTCAGGGAAAATCCGGATTTCCTGGAAGAGTATGATTTTAGTCCTTTGGAGGATGGAGGAATCTTTTTATTGGAAGATGAGGAGTTTCGAAAGAAGTTAAGGGAAAATAAAAAGAGATAATTGTTCAGAGTCAAATAGATTTGCACAAAATAATCGGGGTAACAGGATTCGAACCTGCGACCTCGCGGCCCCCAGCCGCGCGCTCTAACCAAGCTGAGCCATACCCCGATAACAAATCCATTATAATATATTTATGATAGAATCTCAACGATTATTTATTAAAATCAAAGGATGACTGGGGGACAGGTCCCCCATCAACTCTTGACAGTACTATAGAAATGGTTCAAAATGAAAGCCAGTAACGACAACAGAAAAAGTAAAGGAATGAAGCGAAGATGGAGAATTTGATATTTAGTTTAAATGCGACAGTTCCGGTATTTCTTATGATGGTACTAGGGCTTTTGTTTCGGAAGATGGGGTGGATTGACGAGCAGTTTGCTTCGAAGATGAATAAGTTCGTGTTCATTGTTCCGCTGCCGGTTTTGGTGTTTGAAGATCTGGCAACAGTGGATTTTGAGAAAGTGTGGAATATTAAGTTTGTGCTGTTCTGCTTTGGGGCAACAGTACTTAGCATTGCAATTGCAGCGTTGGTATCGTGTGTATGGAAGGATAAGAGCATTCAAGGGGAGTTTATTCAGGCATCTTACCGCAGTAGCGCGGCACTTCTGGGGATTGCATTTATCCAGAATATTTATGGAAATGCCGGATTGGCGCCGCTTATGATCATCGGAAGTGTGCCGCTCTATAATATTATGGCGGTTGTGGTATTGTCATTTTTCCAACCGGAGAGAAAAGGATTGGACAGCCAGGTGATCAAAAAGACGCTGAAGGGGATTGTGACGAATCCGATTATCATCGGTATTGTGTGCGGTCTCTTATGGTCGGCGCTTAAGATTCCGATGCCACACATTATGGAAAAGACGGTTTCAAATCTGGGTGCGGTGGCTTCGCCTATGGGACTTATGGCGATGGGAGCGACATTTGACATTAAGAAAGCGTTTGGAAAATTAAAACCTTCAATGACTGCAGCGTTTATCAAGCTGGTTGGTCTTGTGAGTCTGTTCTTGCCGATGGCTGTCGCACTTGGCTTTAGAAAGGAAGAGTTGGTGGCTATTCTGGTGATGCTGGGATCTGCAACTACGGTGAGTAGTTTTGTCATGGCAAAGAATATGGGGCATGAAGGTGTGGTATCTTCCAGTGTGGTAATGCTGACAACGATGTTCAGTGCATTTACACTGACGATGTGGCTCTATATATTGCGCTCGATGGCTTTGATATAAAATATTAGAGACTAGCTGGGAGCAAACAATGTATCTGGTATCTATTTATTTTGATGAAAAGACGGATGAAAGAATCCGGAAATATATAAATCAGGCTGCGAAGAGAAATGGGAATACGTACATGATTGATGGAAAGGTCCCGCCGCATATTACGATTTCTGCGTTTGAGACCAGGCAGGAGGATGCTGCGGTGCGGATGCTTGCGCGAGCGGCAGACGGGATGAAAAGTGGTGCGATTAGCTGGGCATCGGTGGGAGCATTTTTCCCGGGAGTGATTTATTTGTCACCGGTTTTGAATGAGTATTTATACGAATTATCTTTGAAGGTATATGCCGCGGTGTCGGAAATCCAGGATGTACGAATCAGTAAAATGTATCGTCCGCTTCAATGGATGCCACATACGACGATTGCGAAGAAGTTGGAGCGAGAGGAGATGCTAAAAGCATTTCAGGTCATGCAGGAGCAGTTTGGTATGTTTACCGGACAGGCAGTGAGCATTGGGCTTGCGAGAACGAATCCGTATGAGGATCTGGTTCGGATAGAATTAAGAAAGGAATAAGAATACTGTAAATTATATCAGATGGGAGATGACTCCCGCCGCTTTAGGCGGTGAGTCATCCCCCATTTAATTTTTCACAAAATTTTTATCTTACTACGAAATACTGTTCATACCATAAGAGGAAAGAGTAAACGGTGTAAATCTTTCTGTGGTAGTTACCAACTTTGTTCTTATGATCGTCCAGCCATTTCATCAGAATGTCTTTGTCAAAGAATTCCGAAACGAAATCTTTCTGGAACATTTCTTTTACGCGGTTATAGTACTTATCTTCGCGGAGCCATACTCTGAACGGTACGAGGAATCCGAGTTTTTTACGCTTTGCCCAGTCCATCGGGATGTGGGAAAGAGCGGAAGTACGGAATGCTTTCTTCGTCTCTTCGCCTTCTACGCAGTACTTGGTATCGATGCTGCGGGCGAGTTTCCAGACTTCTTTGTCCAGATATGGAACACGCAGTTCCAGAGAGTGAGCCATGGTCATCTTATCTGCCTTCAGAAGGATATCATGAGGCAGCCACAGATGCATATCCAGGAAAAGCTTCTTATGAAGGTCATCCTGATTTTTTACTCTGTCGAAGTATGGCTTGGTTACATCCTGATATCTTAAGTCACATTTATATTTCGGAGAAAGCACTTCATTTGCTTCTTCATTATCCATGATAAATGCCTGTCCGATATAAGAATCTTCAACGGATGTTGCATTTCTCTTAAGGAAGTTAAGTCCTCTTTGGTTTGGCTTGCTGGCAGCCCAGTCACCGAGCTTCTTACGAAGAGAAGCCGGAACAATTTTGCGGTAGAGATCACCGGATTTGCTTGGTTTGTAAGTATCGTATCCGCCAAACATTTCGTCGGCACCTTCACCACTTAATACAACCTTTACATCCTTTGCAGCAAGCTCTGATAAATAGTAAAGCGGTACTGCGGACAGGTTTGCGTGCGGCTCGTCGGAGTGGTACTGCACTGCCGGAAGAGCATCGAAGAATTCGTCTGAGGAAATCTCTTTCTTCGCGTTAGACATATGAAGGATGTCGCAGAGATCCTTGGAGTAAGTCGTCTCATCGAATCCGCCAACTTCAAATCCAACGGAATAAGTCTTCATCGGTTTTACAGTAGAAGCGATATAGCTGGAATCTACACCACCTGAAAGGAAAGAACCAACTTCAACGTCACTGATCTGGTGGTAATCAACAGACTCCTGAATGGTCTTGCCGATCAATTTTACAGTTTCATCGAAGGTTCTGTCTTCTTTTTCATAAGTCGGATCAAAGTATTTGGTCATCTTGAGATCTTTGCCGTCATATGTGAAATAGGTTCCCGGCTCCAGTTTATACACATCTTTGAACATCGTCTCAAGAAGTGGGTTGTACTGGAAAGTCAGATACATTTTTAAAGCTTCTTTATTTACTTCCTTATGGAAATGAGGATGGGCGAGGAAGGATTTGATCTCGGAACCGAAAATAAAACTTCCATTCATACGTGCGTAGTAGAATGGTTTGATTCCGAAATAATCTCTTGCGCCGTACATCGTGTGAGCTTCCTTATCGTAGATAACGAAAGCAAACATTCCGCGGAGCATAGACGCGGTCTTCTCGCCGTAGGTCTTATAGGTCTGAAGGATGACTTCCGTGTCAGAATTGGTCTGGAAGGTACATCCGTGCTTCTCAATCAGATCTTTTCTGATCTCCTGGAAATTGTAAATCTCACCGTTAAATATAATGACATGCTTTCCGTCGGCGCTGTGCATCGGCTGGGAACCTCCTGCGAGGTCGATGATACTCAGGCGTCGGAAACCAAGTGCTGCGTAATCGTCTACAAAGCTTCCCTTGCTGTCCGGGCCGCGGTGGGCAATCAATTCACCCATTTTATCGATAACTTCTTCTCTATTGAAATCGCCAGTGCCGTAATAGCCTGCAAATCCACACATAGTTTTTACACGTCCTTTCCGAAAAGTGATTATTTCTGATGTAATGCATCACTATAACTATAACATAGCTCGTATAAAAATGACAATGTAAAGTTATGAAAACTCATTTCTATTGTGCGAGAAGCAGCGGAATACCTTTCACCAAATTTACACAGCTCACCCATATTTTACCCACATTTAAAATGTTAATTTTTTGTGATTTGTCGATAAATGGTGTTTTCTGTAGAAAAAATGTGATAAAGTAGTAGTACAGATTTAGAAGGGACAACATCTATGGAGATAAGGTATATTGATAAATTACAAATAAAAGGAATAAAAGAGAGAAAAAAGTTTCTTAAGTATAGAAAAATAGTATTTACTTTGCTTCTTGTTGTATGTATTTTCGCATTATTGGTAGGAATCGGAAGAATGAAGAAGGCGAGAGCGGCTGACCGGATTGAAAGGGAAAAGCAGGAAGCGATTGAGAAGGCTGCTGCCGAGAAGCAGCGACAGGAAGAAGAACGTGAGAATCAGATTGAAGAAGTTCTGTCTACGGACATTTACGGAACTCAGCTTAGAGGATTGTATCAGGAGTATCCTCAGGTAGAGAGGATGCTCCTTAATCGAGAAGAATATCCGGACTGGCTGGTTGAGTATTTTACAAAGCATAGAGAAGCAGTGGATTGGGTCGTTGATTATCCGGAGTATATGGCAAAAGATGAATCTGAGATTAATGAGATTGCGCTGGAAGCGGTGAGTCTGAATGACTATAATTTCAGAAACGGTATTCCGCAGTATTTTCAGTGGGATCAAACCTGGGGATACAGCTCTTACGGAAGTGGAACCGTTGCGGTGAATGGATGCGGTCCGACTTGCCTGGCTATGGTGGCCACAGGTCTGACCGGTGATACATCTTATACCCCGAAAAAGGTTGCAGACCTCAGTATGGAATGGGGCTATTGTCAAGATAATATGACGGACTGGGCGTTGATGACGCAGGGAGCATCTAAGATGGGGCTTAAGGCGTGGCAGATCACTTCGTGGACAGAAGATGCGATTAAAAGCGAGCTTCGCGCCGGGCACCCGGTTATTTGCAGTATGGGACCGGGAAATTTTACTGAGCAGGGACATTTTATCGTGCTGACAGGCGTGACGGATGATGAAAAGATTATGGTAAATGATCCGAACAGCCGAATTAACAGCCGCAAGAAGTGGGATGCAAAGATACTGATTGACCAGATGAAGGGAATGTGGGCGTTTAGCGTATAATCCACTTGCGTTTTTGAAAAAAATGTGGTATAAGTGAATAATGTCGAGAGACATTTTGGGTGGATTCCCGAGTGGCCAAAGGGGACAGACTGTAAATCTGCTGCAATATGCTTCGGTGGTTCGAATCCACCTCCGCCCATTGGTGTATGGCTAAAAGGGACAGTGCAGAGCACGTATGCTCTTTGATTTAAACCGCTTAAACACCTCTTGCCGCAGTGGCGGAACTGGCAGACGCCCGGGACTTAAAATCCCGTGGGTAGCGATACCCGTACCGGTTCGATTCCGGTTTGCGGCACACTAAAACCTCCGAGTATTCGGAGGTTTTTATTATCTCAAAAGGATTTCGGCTTTTATAACTCACCATATATAGTAACTCAGTTTTAATAGAAAAAATCTTCAAAATATTGTATAATTCCTATTAATCGAGGAATTTGAAAGAAGGATAAAATAAAATGAAAGTAGCAGATATGTCAGCGGAGCAGAAAGTACAATACATGACTACCGCCCCGATTCCGCGTCTGGTCACTCAGATGGCAGTGCCGACGATCATCAGCATGCTGGTGACGTCTTTCTATAATATGGTAGATACGATTTTTGTGGGAAGGATCAATACGCAGTCAACTGCGGCGGTCGGAGTCGTTTTTTCTGTGATGGCGATCATTCAGGCGTGCGGATTTTTCTTTGGGCATGGCTCGGGAAACTATATTTCAAGAAAGCTTGGGTCGCAGGATTTTGAGGATGCGAAGAAGATGGCTGCGACGGGATTTTTCTCTGCTTTTATAGTGGGAACGATTCTGGGTGTGCTGGGACTTATTTACCTTCTACCGTTATCGGTTTTTCTGGGATCAACGAAAACGATTCTTCCATATACGATGAGCTATCTTAGAATTATTCTGATCGGAACTCCATTTATGATGTCGTCTCTGGTCATTAACAATCAGCTTCGATTTCAGGGAAGCGCATCCTTTGCGATGGTGGGAATTGTGACGGGAGCTGTGTTAAATATTATTTTGGACCCGATTTTTATTTTTGGATGCAATATGGGAGTTGCCGGTGCGGCACTTGCAACGGTGATCAGCCAGATTGTGAGCTTTATAATCTTATTTCGTATGAGCATGAAAGGTGGAAATTTTAGAATATCGTTAAAGAATTTTACACCAAGCTGGCATTATCTGTATAACATTTTCAAGGGTGGCGTGCCGTCGCTTTGCCGGCAGGGACTTGGAAGTGTTGCTACGATCTGTATGAACACAGCAGCGGGAATTTACGGTGGTGTTTATGCGGATGCGGCGATCGCGGCTATGGGTATTGTAGCGAGAGTTGCGATGTTTGCAAACTCAGCACTGATTGGTTTCGGTCAGGGATTCCAGCCGGTGTGCGGAACCAACTATGGAGCCAAGCGTTACGACAGAGTGCGGGAATCTTTTTTCTTCTGTGTGAAGACGGCAGTTGGAGTTCTGGTCGTGATTTCGGCGGCCGGATTTGCATTTGCCGGATCGCTTGTCCATCTGTTCCGAAATGACGCTGATGTTGTGCGTATCGGCAGTCTGGCTCTGCGGCTTCAGTGTCTGGTATTTCCTTTAAATGCATGGATCGTTATGTCAAATATGATGCTGCAGACGATTGGGCAGGCACTGAAGGCCTCCATTCAGGCGGCAGCAAGACAGGGATTATTCTTCCTGCCTCTCATATGGATCTTGCCGCAGCTTTTTGGATTGATGGGAGTGCAGATGTGCCAGACTGTGTCGGATATATTGACATTTTTACTGTCTGTACCGCTGTGTATAAGTGTACTTAAGCAACTAAAATAAAAATAACTGTCTTGTCACATGTAATGCTATGTGCTATAATGTCTGTCAATGAGCGCGCAAGGCTGCTCTTTTATAGGATTCAATAACATATTTTACAAACAGGAAAGGTGAGTAAGATGACATTAGTAGAAGAGATACAGGCATTAAAGAAAGAAAAGAACGCCGTAATTCTGGCGCACTATTACGTGAGACCGGAGGTGCAGGATATTGCGGATTACATCGGAGATTCATTCTATCTCAGCAAAGTGGCAGTAGGACTTAAGGAGCAGACGATTGTGTTCTGCGGCGTGGAATTCATGGGTGAGAGTGCGAAAGTGCTGAATCCGGAGAAGACGGTTCTGATGCCGGATCTGGAGGCGGACTGTCCGATGGCGCATATGGCAGATGAGAAAACAATTCAGGAGATGAGGGCGAAATATGATGACCTTGCAGTGGTCTGCTATATTAATTCAACCGCTGAACTGAAGAAATATTCGGACGTATGTGTTACATCTGCAAATGCGGTTCAGATTGTGAAAGCACTTCCGAATAAATATATTTATTTCATTCCGGACAGAAATCTGGCACATTTTGTTGCGGATATGGTGCCGGAAAAAGAGTTTGTCTACAACGAAGGATTCTGTCCGACTCACGAACGTATGCAGGCAGAAGAAGTGATAGAGGCGAAAAAGGAACATCCGCAGGCGCAGGTGATTTCACATCCGGAGTGCAGGAAAGAAGTTCTGGAGCTTTCAGATTACATAGGAAGTACATCAGGAATTATCAAATATGCAAGTGCAAGTGACTGCAAGGAATTTATTGTCTGCACGGAGGAAGGGGTCCTTTACAAATTACAGAAAGAGAATCCGGATAAGCAATTCTATTTTACCAGGACAGTGCCGGTTTGTCCGAACATGAAGAAAAATACTTTGGAAAAGATTTTGCATGTTCTTAAGACCGGTGAAAATGAAGTCTATGTGCCGGAAGAGCTTCGCGAGTCTTCAAGAAAACCGCTGGAAAAAATGCTGGAACTGGCGAAGTAGGCGGAGGATGAGAAGATGGAACTTAAGGCAGATGTAGTCATTGTAGGAACAGGTGTGGGTGGTTTGTTTGCGGCTCTTAATCTTCCGAAGGATAAGCAGATTGTGATGATCACAAAATCGGATTTGGAAAGCAGTGATTCCTTTCTGGCGCAAGGTGGAATCTGTGTTTTGCGCGGGGAAGAGGATTACGACAGTTATTTTGAAGATACGATGAAGGCCGGCCATTATGAAAACCGGAAAGAGTCAGTGGATATTATGATCCGGAGTTCGCAGGAAATTATTCAAAATCTAATTGAATGTGGTGTGGATTTTGCAAAAGAAGACGGAAATCTTGCATATACAAGAGAGGGCGCTCACTCAAAGCCAAGGATTTTGTTTCATGAAGACATTACCGGAAAAGAGATTACAAGTAAGTTGCTTACATGCGTGAAGAAACTTAAAAATATTAAAATATATGAATATGTAGCTATGACGGACATTGTTGTGGAAAATGGTATTTGCGTAGGAATTGAAGCAAAGACGACAGCCGGTACGATGATGCGAATTATGGCACCGGATACGATTCTTGCAAGTGGCGGAATCGGAGGACGTTATAAGCATTCTACGAATTTTCCGCATTTGACAGGAGATGCTCTGGACATTGCGAAAAAGCACGGAATCCGGCTGGAACACCTGGATTATGTCCAGATTCATCCGACGACGCTTTATTCCACAAAGCCCGGACGGAGATTCCTGATTTCGGAATCCGTAAGAGGAGAGGGCGCGGTTCTTTACAATCATAAAAAAGAACGTTTCGTGAACGAGCTTCTTCCAAGGGATGTCGTGACTAAAGCGATTCGTGAAGAAATGGAAAAAGAAGGTTCTGATTTTGTATGGCTTTCCATGGAAAATATTGACAAAGAAACAATAATGAATCATTTTCCTAATATTTATCAGCATTGCCTGGAAGAAGGATACGATGTGACGAAAGAATGTATCCCGGTCGTGCCGGCTCAGCATTATTTTATGGGAGGAATCTGGGTAGATTCGGACAGTCGGACAACGATGGAACATCTCTATGCGGTAGGGGAAACAAGCTGCAATGGTGTGCATGGTGCAAACAGGCTGGCAAGCAATTCGCTTTTGGAGAGTCTGGTCTTCGCGAAGCGCGCGGCGAACAAGATCAGTGGACGTCGGAACCTTTATAAATAGCTGGAAAAGATAGGACAAGGAGTGTATAATCAGATATGAATAACATAACAATGACATTACAGGCAGATCATTTGATTCTTGAGGCACTTAAGGAAGATATTTCAAGCGAAGATGTTACCACGAATTCCGTGATGAAAGAAGCAGTAAAAGGCGAGGTACAGCTTATCTGTAAGCAGGATGGCATCATTGCGGGACTGGAAGTATTTGCACGCGTGTTTACACTTCTGGATGTGCAGACAGAGGTTGAACTTTTCTGCAAAGACGGGGATGCAGTGAAGAACGGAGAACTTATGGGAGTGGTAAGAGGCGACATTCGCGTATTGCTTTCCGGCGAGCGTGTTGCGCTGAACTATTTACAGAGGATGAGCGGAATCGCCACCTATACACATTCCGTAGCAAAGCTTCTTGAAGGATCAAAGACGAAGCTTCTTGACACAAGAAAGACAACACCGAATATGCGTATATTTGAAAAATATGCGGTGCGTGTCGGAGGGGGCTATAATCACCGCTACAATCTGTCAGATGGAGTCCTTTTGAAAGATAATCATATCGGGGCTGCCGGAAGTGTCAGAAAAGCAGTAGAGATGGCGAAGGAGTATGCTCCGTTTGTCAGAAAGATCGAAGTAGAAGTTGAGAATCTGGACATGGTACGCGAAGCTGTAGAAGCTGGCGCAGACATCATTATGCTGGACAATATGTCACCGGATGAGATGAAGGAAGCAATCCGTATCATTGATGGAAGAGCCGAGACAGAATGTTCCGGAAATGTGACGAAAGAAAATATCGCGCGTCTGACCTCACTTGGTGTAGACTATATTTCCAGCGGAGCACTTACACATTCTGCACCGATTCTTGATATTTCTCTGAAAAATCTGCATGCGGTGTAAGAATGGAAATAAAGGAGCATGGTAAATGACAGGAACTAGAAGACGGGAAGAAATTGTAAATACAATCCAGAACAGTACGATCCCGGTTTCGGGAAAGGAACTGGCAGCACGGTTTGAAGTGAGTCGGCAGGTGATTGTACAGGATATCGCGCTGATCCGTGCGGCGGGATATGATATCATTTCTACGAACAGGGGATACATTCTGAACGCACCGAACCTGGTGGAGCGGGTGTTCAAAGTAAATCATACCGATGAGCAGCTGGAAGATGAGCTCTGCGCAATCGTGGATCTTGGCGGGAAAATAAAAAATGTCATGGTAAACCATAAAGTTTACGGAAAAATGGAAGCAACACTCAATATCAATTCCCGAAGAAAAGTGAAGGAATTTATGGAAGATATCGAAAGCGGCAAATCCAGTCCGCTTAAGAACATTACTTCGAACTATCACTATCACAAAGTAGAGGCTGACTCGGAAGAGACGCTGGATATGATAGAAGATGTGCTGCGGAAAAAGGGTTATCTGGTGGAAGCAAAATAAATTTCATCATTTGGGATAAATGGGCTAATGTTCTGAAAGCCGGGGAAACATTTTCAGCGGCATATCAGATTTGCGTATAAAAAGAAGGAAAAGGAGACAGAATATGAAAAAGAGAAAATTGACAGCATTTCTTCTTGCATTCTTAGTAGGTGTGTCAGCGTTAACCGGCTGTGGCGTGAAAGAAGAAGCGAAAACAGAAGATCAGGAAGAGACACAGGCGGAAGAAACTCAGAGTGAACCGGAAAGTGCCGAACCTTCAGCACCGATTAACATTGGGGCGATGAAGGGACCAACAGCTATGGGAATGGCGCAAATGTTGGACGATGAAAATTATAATGTTTCTATTGTGGCATCTCCGGATGAGATGGTTCCGATGGTCGTTCAGGGACAGGTAGATATAGCGGCGATTCCTGCGAACCTGGCTTCGGTTTTATATCAGAAGACAGAGAGGCAGGTCAGCGTTCTGGCAGCGAATACGCTTGGTGTTTTATATATCGTGGAAAATGGCAATACAGTGAACTCCGTGGAAGATCTGAAAGGAAAGACGATCTTCTCCAGTGGAAAAGGTGCGACACCGGAATACGCACTGAATTCTGTTTTGAAGGCGAATGGGATTGATCCGGAAACAGATGTAACGGTGGAATATAAATCAGAACATGCAGAAGTTGTAGCAGCTCTGGCGGCAGATCAGACAGCAGTCGGACTTCTTCCGCAGCCGTTTGTGACTACAGCTCTTATGAAGAATGAGAATCTTCGTGTGGCACTGGATCTCAATGAACTCTGGGAAAGCAGCATGGATGACGGAAGCCGTCTGATTACAGGTGTTGTGATCGTGCGCAATGAATATCTGAAGGAACATGAAGATGATGTGAAGATTTTCATGGATGCTTATGAGAAATCGGTTGATTTTGTAAACAGCGATACAGAAGCGGCGGCAGAGATCATCGGTGCACATGACATTGTTACAAAGGAAGTTGCTATGAAGGCAATTCCGGAGTGCAGCATTGTGTTTATTGACGGCGATGAACTGAAGACGATGCTTTCCGGATATTTAAATACACTGCTGGAACAGAATCCGCAGATCGTTGGAGGAAATGTACCGGATGATGAATTCTACTACAAACGATAAAAATTCATTGATCAAAACTTATGTAATACGTGCGCTGGCAGTTGCCTTCTGGATTTTAATCTGGCAGCTAGCCAGTGTGTGGCTCGGACAGGAGATCCTTTTGGCATCTCCTGTTTCTGTTATTAAGAAGCTTGGTGAACTTGTGATAACGGCTTCCTTCTGGAAGGCGATAGGTTTTAGTTTCGCAAGAATCGTCCTTGGATTTTTGCTGGCACTTTTTCTGGGAACGGTGCTTGCCGTCCTGGCTTACCGTTTTAAAATTGTTTCTATTTTACTTGGCCCGCTGATCACGGTGATTAAATCGACTCCAGTGGCATCTTTCATTATTTTGTGTCTGATCTGGATTCCATCGAGAAACTTATCCGTGTTCATTTCTTTTCTAATGGTTCTCCCGGTAGTGTACACCAACATTTTGCAGGGAATCAGACAGACGGACCGGAAACTATTGGAAATGGCAGATGTATTTCATGTGGGAATGAGAAAACGAATCCTGTACATCTACATTTCCCAGATTCTTCCGTACCTTTTGACGGCGTGTACTTTGGGACTTGGACTTTGCTGGAAGGCGGGAGTTGCTGCGGAAGTGATCGGCGTGCCGTCCGGTTCGATCGGAGAAAAGCTGTATCACGCAAAGGTGTATCTGAATACGCCGGATTTGTTCGCGTGGACGATCGTGATCATCGTCATCAGCTTTCTTTTTGAAAAATGTTTTCTTGCAGTACTTCGCGGAATCGTTCGGAAAATTGAAAAGCATTAGAGGAGGGGCAGTATGGATATTTGTGTAAATGAAATCACGAAATCCTTTGGTGAGCAGAAGGTATTTGACAGGTTTTCATTCTGCTTTCCAAAAGGGAAGACGACCTGCATAATGGGTGAATCCGGATGCGGGAAAACGACGCTGGTGAATCTGCTTCTTGGGCTTGATGTGCCGGATGCGGGGGAGATTGAAGGAATACCGCATGAGAAAATGGCGGCGGTATTTCAGGAAAACCGTCTTTGTGAAAATTTAAGTGCGATGGCAAATGTTCGTTTGACGGCAAGGAGAAAGCTTGGGGAAGAAGAGATCCTGGAAGCGTTTCACCGGGTGAATTTAAAAGAAGTGCGGCAAAAGCCGGTAAGAGAGCTGAGCGGAGGAATGAAGCGCAGAGTAGCGATCGTGCGTGCGGTTCTTTCGGGTGCCGAGTGCGTTGTGATGGATGAGCCGTTCAAAGGTCTGGATGAAGAGACGCGAAAGATGACGGCAGAGTATGTGAAAAAAAATCTTCAGGGGAAAACGCTGATTGTTGTGACCCATGACGCAAAAGATGCCGACCTTTTAGGGGCCGACATCCTGAGACTATAATTGTGTTTCTTTCATATAGAGTAGAAAGCTCCGGATTGATTCGGGGCTTTTAAAGTGGAATCATTTCGCCCGCTTCGAATTATAGAGAAACATAAGAAGCGAAGAACCGAAAATGATCACATATCCCATGACACTAAGTACGTCCGGCACATCCTGCCAGAGGAGGAAGCTCCAGATGCTGGCGAAGATGACGATGGTGTAGTCATAGATAGAAATCTCGCTTGCGGGTGCATTTGCATAAGCGGCCGTGATCGCGAACTGTCCGCCGGAAGCGCAGACTCCGGCAAGAATCAGATACAGAAGCTGTATCGGTTGCATTGGCGCATAGATGAAAAACAGCGCCGGGAAAATGACGGTACAAGAGAAAACGGAGAAGAAGAATACAATAAATGATCCATTTTCTCCTTTCAGGCTAAGTCTCCGGACTGCGGTATATGCCGCACCGGCGCCGAGTCCGCCGATAAATCCCATGACAGCCGGAAGCGTCTCGCCAAACGCAAAGCCCGGTTTGATGATGAACAGACTTCCGAGGAAAGCTGCGATCACGCAAAGTGCCTGTGTGGGTGTTGCTTTTTCTTTTAAGAAGAAGTAAGAGAACAGGATTGCGAAAAAAGGCGACAGCTTATTTAACATGGAAGCATCGGCCAAATTCATATGGCTGATCGCATAATAGTTGCACAAAATACCTAAGGTTCCAAATGAGGCACGCACGATCAGAAGTCCCAGATGCCCCTTCTTCCAACGGAAAGGTGCACCGCTTTTTTTCAGAAGAACGGCGGCTACTACAACAGCGACAAGATTCCGAAAGAAACTTTTCTGTATTGAAGGTAAGTCACCTGATAACTTTACAAACATGTTCATTAAAGAAAAGCAAAATGCGGAGAGGATAATGAACAAGATGCCTTTTTGCTTTTTCGTCATAACAATTCAAACTCCTAATCATTAATCATGCTGTGTCATCCATTCGCTAAGAAGTGCACAGTATTTTTTTGTGTCTTCTACGAAGCACATATGGCGGCAGCCGTCAAAGAGCTCCCAGCGGGAATTCGGAATGGAATCATACATCGTCTTTGCAACAAGCGGTGTGCAGAGGTCATTGGTTCCGTTGATGATAAGAGCCGGTTCTTTGATTCCGCTGATCTTATCACGGTATTCCCAGTTTCCAAGGTTTCCTGACGGCGTGAATTCATTTGGTCCCCAGCCGTAAAGGTAGGCTTCTTTTCCGGATTTTTTCGGGCGCTTCAGACATTCCGGCGAGTCTTCTGTGACTTCTCCGGCAGCGTGCAAAAGCATAAAACGGTCATTTGCAGCAAGATAAGCCGGATCGTTAAAATCACCGGTCTCTTCGGCGTGGGCGATGGCATCCTGATCCTCCTGGGACATAAAACTGATCAGACGATGCTGCTCATGTGCCCAGAGCTTTGAGGATGGAAGCGTGCTGGAAAGAATCACGGAGCGGATTCCCTCCGGTTTATGATCGCAGAGATATTCGATCGCTAACATACCGCCCCAGGACTGTCCGAGAAGATGAATCTCATCGAGATCCAGATGCTTTCTAAGTGCCATTAATTCGTTATCCCACGTTTCGGAGCACCAGAGTTCCGGGTGTCCGTCCAGATAAGAATTTCCACAGCCGAGCTGGTCGTAGGAAATGATGGCGCGTCCCTCTTCGGCCAGTTCATCCAGAACTTCAAAATAATTGTGGGTAGAACCCGGTCCTCCGTGGAGAAGGAGAAGTGGTTTCTTGTTACCGGTGCATTCACCGGCAATACGGTAGTAGGTCTGGTAGCCCATAAACGGCATGTAACCTTCTGTTATTTTCATTTGTATTTTCCTCCTTAAATTCTTCTAATATCATAGTATATCTGATATTTGAAAAAACACAAGAAGGAAGGAAGTTCTAAAAAGAATACAGTTAAAGAAGATTGCGTAAACAAGAAAGATTCGCTATACTGGGATATAAGACTTAAAAGGAGAAAATGAAAAGGAGAGGGGGACGAGTCGAATGGGGAAATCGACTTCGATGACGGAGGGAAGTATCGCTAAGCAGCTGATCCGGTTTGCGGTACCGCTGATTTTGGGAAATCTGTTCCAGCAGCTTTATAATACCGTGGATTCAATCATTGTCGGTAATTATATAGGAAAGCATGCACTTGCCGCAGTAGGGGCCTGCGGTGCGCTGATCGATCTTATGCTTGCATTTTGTATCGGGGCATCTGTGGGGGCAGGTGTTGTGATTTCACAGCATTATGGGGCGAATGATGAAAATGGAGTGGAAAAAGCAGTTCATACAACACTGGCGATTGCGGTGGTTTTTGGGATTGTGATGATGGCAGTGGGAATCATTGCCGCACCTGTCGTCCTCGGCTGGATGGGAACGCCGGAGGATGTACTTCCGCAGTCTGTAATTTATATGAGGATTTTTTTCGGTGGAATGCTATTTTCTGTCGTATATAATTATGCGGCAGGAATTTTAAACGCTGTGGGAAATTCGGCAAAAGCGTTGCAGTATCTCATGATTGCAGCCGGATCCAACATAGTTCTGGACTGGATCTTTGTGGTGATATTCCATATGGGCGTTGAAGGTGTGGCGCTTGCCACAGATATTGGACAGTTTATATCCTGCGTATGCATTTTGCGGTATATGATGAACAGTACAGATTTGTATCGGGTGAAAATCCGTAAGATTCGCTTGGACAAGATGATGGCGCTTAAGATCATCAAGATTGGAATACCGGCGGGGATTCAGAACATGGTGATTTCTTTTTCAAATGTTGTGATCCAGGCAAATGTAAACAGTTTCGGTTCGGATCTGATGGCGGCGTTTGCGGCGTATATCAAGATTGACGGATTTAATATTCTTCCGGTGATGAGCTTCGGAATGGCGGCAACGACATTTGCAGGGCAGAATGTGGGAGCGAAGCGATACGACAGAGTGAGAAAGGGCGTGTTTGTATCTGTAGGAATGGGCGTGATTTATGCAATCTGCTCCGGAACACTTTTATTTACCTTCGGCGGCAACATTCTTCACATTTTTGTGGACGATCCGAAAGTCGTAGAACTGGGCGTGTATATTTTGAAATTCTTCTGCCCGTTTTACTTTGTACTTTCGATCATGCAGATCCTGGCCGGTTCCATCCGCGGTACAGGAAAAACACTTCCGCCGATGTTTATCATTATTTTCGCGCTCTGCATTTATCGTATCATCTGGCTCGGAATTACCGTGCCAATGTTCCGTGAGATGAAATGGGTTTTCATGGCATATCCGATTTCGTGGATCATAGGGGCTTCTCTTATGGTGTTATATGCATGCAAAGCGAAATGGATTCCATCGGATTAAAATAATTGGATTAAAAATTTGAAATACAGCTTGACAAAACCGGTTGCTGTCTGGTATTATAAATGAGCAATCAAGGACAGCAACTGGTTATCAAGAAAAATGATAAATAAAGTAATAAAGTTCTTGACAAAATGGACAGAGTCCTTTATAATAATAAAAGTCATGCGGGTGTAGTTCAATGGTAGAACACCAGCCTTCCAAGCTGGATACGTGGGTTCGATTCCCATCACCCGCTTTTTTGCTGTCCTTTTTAAGAAAATACCGATGTTGTAGCGTAAACTTTATCGGTGCAATCGTTTTCGCAATCATCGGTTACTTCTATATTAAACATAAAGGAAAAGGAGCTGAAATCAGAATGAAATTCAGAAAACTAAAGAAATTAGCAGTTGTACTCGGTGCGGTAATGCTGGCAGGCGCTCTATTTACAGGATGCGGTACGAAAGAAGAAGCAGCAGATACCGAGACCGAAGAGAAAGTGGATATTTCCGGTAAACATCATGTGGAGATAAATGTAAAAGATTACGGAACCATCAAAGTAGAACTTGATGCCGATGAAGCACCGATCACGGTGGACAACTTTATGAAGCTGGCAAACGACGGATTTTACGATGGACTTACTTTTCACAGAATCATCGACGGATTTATGATCCAGGGCGGCGACCCGAATGGAAACGGAACCGGCGGATCAGATACTAAGATCAAAGGCGAGTTTAAGAGTAACGGTGTGGAAAATGAGATTTCCCATGTAAGGGGAACAATTTCCATGGCAAGATCAAACGATTATAACAGCGCAAGCTCGCAGTTTTTCATTGTACAGTCTGACAGTCCCCATTTGGATGGAGGATATGCCGGATTCGGCACGGTGACAGAAGGAATGGAGATTGTAGATCAGATCTGTAAAGATACACCGGTGCAGGATAGTAACGGTACTGTAGCAGCGGATGACCAGCCGGTGATTGAAAGTATAACAGTGATTGATTAGTCATCTCTCATTCACTTAATTTTATTAAGAAAAAGTTGTAAAAAACGATAAAAATTTAACAATTATGAAAATTGCTTGATTTTTTAGGATTCTCTAACTATAATGACACCTATCTTAAGCAAAGGGGCATGGCAGTGTAGCAACTGCGATGTCTCTTTTTATTTATCAGGAAAGAAGGGGTACTTCCATGAAAAAGTACATTACAAAAAGGATTCTGGTGTCAGCTATTACTATTCTTATCATTCTTCTTTTGCTTTTCTGTATGCTTCAGTACATGCCGGGCTCTCCGTTTAATGACGAGAAGTTATCGGAAAGTCAGATAGAAGTGTTGAATCAGAAGTATGGTTTGGATCAGCCGGTTATCATTCAGTTTATCAATTATACAAAAAATGTATTGAAAGGTGACTTTGGAGTTTCTTATTCTATTTCCAAAAACACGGATATTTCAAAGTTGTTAAATACAAGACTTCCGGTAAGCTTTAGAATTGGAGGCCAGGCTGTGATCTTAGGAGCCATTGTCGGGATTCTTCTTGGAATCGCAGCAGCGCTTAAGCATGGAACCTGGATTGATTCGGTTTGTACGGCAATTTCGGTTCTGGGAGTCAGCCTTCCATCTTACGTCTTTGCGCTGGCAATGGCATATGTATTCGGATACCGTACACAATTTCTTCCGCTTCTCTATGATTCGGCAGAAGTATTTGCCTCTTCAGTGATGCCGACGATCGCACTTTCTATGTTTTCCGTGGCTACAGTCGCTAGATTTACAAGAACAGAACTGCTGGAAGTACTCGACAGTGATTACATGATGCTTGCAGAAAGCAAAGGAATTTCCGGTCCGACACTGATTACGAGGCACGCCCTTCGAAATGCACTCGTTCCAATCATTACAGTTCTTGCTCCGTTGGTGGTGGATTTGATGATTGGTTCTCTGGTTATCGAAAAAATATTTTCCATACCGGGAATCGGAAGTTTGATGGTAACAGCAATTCAGTCAAATGACTATAACGTCACGATAACGATTGCGTTTATCTACAGTGCAATGTACATCATTTTGATGCTTGTGGTAGATATACTTTACGGAATTATCGATCCGAGAATCAGATTAGCGAAAGACTAGGAGGGATTGGAAGATGAGAAAGAGAAAAACAGAAGCTGCTCCAATGACTGCGGCACCGATTCTGGATACAGAAACTTATCTTAGTCAGATTGAATTTCGGGAAGATGATTTCGAATTTATGCATCCAAATGCTCCTGAAGTGGAAATGCCGATAGAACTGAAGGAAAGGATTAAGAGAATGATGGAGGAGGCGGCGCTATGAATATAGAAGAAACAAAAACAAGAGAACCGCTTCTTAAAGTGGAAGGATTAAAACAATATTTCAAAGTAAGTAAAAAATTTACGGTAAAGGCAGTTGATGATGTAAGTTTCGAGATTTATCCCGGTGAGACCTATGGACTTGTAGGTGAGTCGGGATCGGGGAAATCTACAATCGGAAGATCCTGCATTCGTCTCTACGATCCGACTGCAGGTAAGATTACATTTGATGGAATGGATTGTTCGGGAAAAATGTCCCGACAAGTGGAAAAGAAGCTTCGAGTAGATATGCAGATGATTTTCCAGGATCCGATGGAGTGTCTGAACCCCAGAAAGAAGGTTGCCGATATTATTGCGCAGGGGTTGGACATTCACCATATGTATGGTTCACGAGAAGAACGAGATGAAAAGATAGAAAAGATACTTGAAAAAGTGGGGCTTACGGCAGAGCACGCTTCCCGGTATCCGCATCAATTTTCCGGAGGACAGCGACAGAGAGTCGGAATCGCAAGAGCGCTTGTTATGAATCCGAAATTGATCATCGCAGACGGCATATCTTTTTATCGCTCATGACCTTTCCATGGTGAAATATATTTCCGATCGAATAGGAGTGCTTCACCTGGGGCATCTTTTGGAAACCGGAATAACGGAAGAAATATTTGAAAATCCGATTCATCCATATACAAAAAGCCTGATTTCGGCAATACCACATCCGAATCCACGGGTTGAAAAAAGCAGAGTGTCACTAAAATATGATTATGAAAGCAGTGGAATTGACTATAACAAAGGCATTTTAAGGAAAATAGAAGGAACTCATTTTGTAAGGGCGACAGAAGACGAATTTGCAGCATGGGTTCGATGAGTATTTGATAACTCTTCTTTTATATAGAAGCAATTGCTTCTTATGAAAGATGGTTAAATACATTTTACAGGAGGCAGTATTATGAGAAAATGGAAAAAATAGTCTGCGCTTTTACTTGCGACAGCGATGTGCATAACTTCACTTACAGCATGTGGCTCAGGTAATAGTGCAGAAACAGAAGAAAACGAGGCAGGTACTGAGAATACTGAAAGCAAAGCATCCGACAATACGCTTCGTTATCAGATCGGTGTGGCAATCGATTCACTGAATCCACAGCTGGCAAATGACGGAACTTCATTCAGCGTTCTAGCACAGTGCATGGAGGGACTTTACACCAAAGACGCAGAAGGAAATGCAGTCCTTAGTGTGGCAAAAGATGTGCAGACATCCGAATACAGGTAGTGAATATCAGTTTTTCGTACAGACAGCATGCCTGTTAAATGCAGATGATGTTGTAGCAGGAACAAAACCGGTAACAGATCTGGGCGTGGAAGCCGTTGATGATACAACACTGAAGGTTACACTTTCCAATCCGTGTGCAGTATTTGACAGTTTGATGACCTTCCCAAGCTTCCTTCCGGTTAAACGTTCTTTTGCAGAAGAATGTGGTTCAAATTTTGCAACATCTTCTGATACCATTCTTTGCAATGGTGCATTCAAAATTACAGATTATGAACCATCTGCAATGACAATCAAAGCCGAGAAAAACGAGCAGTACTTTGATGCAGATAAAATCAAGTTGGATGGTGTTGAGTGGCAGGTAATTCTTGACAATCAGACAGCAGCAATGTCTTATGATTCCGGTGATCTGGATGTTGTGACACTGACGGGAGATCTGATCGAACAATATCAGGACGATGAAAACTTCAGTACCACACAGGATGGATATATGTGGTTTGTATCTCCGAACATGGAAGTGCCTGAACTTGCAAATGAAAATATTCGTCTTGCGCTTGCAAAATCTTATGATAAAGAAGCTGTTACAGATACACTTCTGAAAGACGGTTCTCAGCCTGCAGATTATATTGTTGCAGAAAACCTCGCAATCGGACCGGACGGAAAAGAATTCCGTGAAGCAGCCGGCAGTTATGACAACTGGTCTTATGATGTAGAAGCAGCAAAGACATACTGGGAAACAGGATTAAACGAGTTAGGCGTGGACAGCATGGAACTTGAACTGGTAGTAGAGGACAGCGATTCTGCACAGCAGGTAGCGCAGTTCTTATAGAATGAATGGCAGACCAATCTTGAAGGTCTTACGATCAACATCAAAGTTGAGCCGAAGAACGCTGGAGCGCAATGCTGTATTGTGAGAAAATGCTTGCAGATGAATGCGTAGTATTCCCGATTTATAAGCAGTCCATTGCACGAATGATAAATCCAGATGTTACTGGAATCAGCTTCTATAGTACAGGTTCTAACTATTCATTTAAAAATGTAGAGAAGAACTAATAGATGTATGTAAGTGACTGGGAGACAGGAACATAGCCACCAATAGTGGCTATGCACCTGTCTCCGGTTACTTTTTATTCCTTAGAAAGAGAATTTTCCAGATACTTTATTTTCTGAAGAGCTTGCTGGAGCTGCTCATTTAAAGAGTCACGTTCTTTCGTGGTGGTATCAAGTTCTTTAGCAGTAGCATTGAGTTCTTTGGTAGCAGCATCAAGCTTTTTTGAAGTCAAATCACGTTCTTTGATGGCTTTATCACGCTCCGCTTCAGCCTTCTCCGTGCGTGCACGTTCCTGTTCCCGTCCTAATTCAATCAAATGATCCCCCGTAATTGCCATATTCATCAACTCCCTCTTGAATTCTTCATTTTGAGAGAAGTCTATGTAATTCTTAAGTTCTTCCATATCATAGAAGAGCCCGTGTAAGAAGCGGATAATATCTATCACACCCTCTGTTATCTTAGGTCCTAATCGAATCAGTATCAGTCCCATCAGATCATAGGAAGCCGGATTTACTGTGATATTCCCTATATTGAGCGTATTCGCAAATCCGTAATAAGATACCGTATTCCAAGCCTTTTGAGGAACATTTCCTACACAGATAAAAATACAATAAGCCTTCTCTAAAATGTTGTAGTTGGTCTTTTTGTCATTCGTGTTCATACGCTGTCCTCCTGCGTGGCAGTGGACAATGCTGTTATATAGATAGTAACACATTTCAAAAGGAAATCCAATGTCCAACTGCCGTTCTTTGTGTGGTTTTTCTGTTAACTTGTTACATTCGGGTTTTCTAGTGGAAGAATATACCATTGAAAATACGCCGACTATCCATAACGGATATAAGAAACTGGAAGGTTCAGAGAGAATCTTCCGAAGTGAAACAATCATAGCACGCAACGCGAGGGGAGTCAAGTGCGAAAGTGAAAAAAAGGATGACAGGTACATAGCCACTAAATATAGATATGTACCTGTCGGTTACTGTCAACTAAGTTGCTGGTTTAAAAAGCAGATTTTTATATTTGGAAAGTGCTGTGTGAAGTACAATGCCGAGTACTCCGCATCCAATAATTTCTCCAATTCCGACAGTAAGCATCATAAATGGAATCGGGAGATTAACTCCATAAGCATATCGAAGGACGAATGGAACAATTAGGGAGTTGGATATGATCGGTGGAAGCGGAGCAAGAAAACGGTTCTTGTCTCGTAAAATCCATGTGCCGAGGGCACCAATTAAAGTTGCAAGGCTTCCGAAAATGATATCCGGGAGCACTGCACCTCCGAAAATATTTCCGATAAGACATCCAATGAATAAACCAGGAATTGCCGCCGGTGTAAATACCGGAAGGATAGTGAGAGCTTCTGCGATTCGAATCTGAACCTCTCCGAAGCTGAACGGTGCAAATACAATAGTAAGCACCACATAGATGGCAGCGATCATGGCTGCCTGCGCCATAAAGACTACGTTTTTGTTCTTCATATGAAATTACTCCTTTAGTTTTGTTTTACGAGTGGAAGGTCTCGAACACTCGG
>JAXFTO010000043.1:0-13693 GCA_034176745.1 Bariatricus sp.
TTTGCATGACACAATACATCTGCGCACCTCTGCAATCCGCCGGAGGCTTTATCTTGGAAGGAGATTGGACTCCCACCAAGACATATTTGTCACAACTCACCACCTATAGAGGTGGGAGTCTTATCTTCTTTCAAGATAAAAACGCAACTTCATCCATCGAACGTTATTAACCGATATACCAAAAGCGGGCAACACGATGAAAATTTCTCATCGTATTACCCGCCTTTTTGTTTTAGAACTCTGTTTTACAGATCCAGTTTCAGATCATTTTCTCCGATCCATCCTTTTTTCCGCATCGGAATTGCGATCAGCCATGACAGTAGTCCCGGCAAAATAAAGCAGATCAGAAGAAGTCCGATCCAGTCCGTTGCTGTGATTGCCGTCTTCGCACCATTTGCAATGTCGCTCACCCATCCGGTATACACTCCGATCTGTCCGACCAGTCCGCAGGTTCCCATGCCGGATGCAACTGCAGCACCATTCATTTTCAGATGGAAAATGCAGGTCGAGGTAGGGCCGGTAATCGCGGAGGCCAGAATCGGCGGAATCCAGATTTTCGGATTCTTCACGATATTTCCCATCTGAAGCATGGAAGTACCGATTCCCTGGGCGAAAAGTCCACCCCATTTATTTTCCTTAAAACTCATCACCGCAAAGCCAACCATCTGTGCACAGCATCCTGCAACCGCAGCTCCGCCTGCCAGTCCGGTAAGCGAAAGTGCCGCGCAGATCGCCGCACTGCTGATTGGAAGTGTCAGTGCAATTCCCACGATCACAGACACCAGGATTCCCATGAAAAACGGCTGCAGTTCGGTTGCCCACATGATCGCCGCACCCACCGTGCTCGCAGCTTTTCCAATTGCAGGTGCACATCCAAGGCTTAAGAGTACACCAACTCCGATCGTCACCATAGGAGTCACGATAATATCAATCTTGGTTTCCTTAGAAACCAGTTTCCCGAATTCTGCGGCAAATATCGTAACCACCAGAACGGCAAGCGGTCCGCCTGCGCCTCCAAGTTCGTTTGCTGCCATCCCTACTGCCGCCAGTGAAAATAATACCAAAGACGGACACTGCAGAGCATAACCGATAGAGACTGCCATCGCAGCTCCGGTCGCTCCTTTTGCATAAGCTCCGACGGTTATCAGAACCTCAATTCCCAGCTGCTCCCCGATCGTACTGATAATGGTTCCGATCAAAAGGGACGCAAATAATCCCTGCGCCATCGCGCTAAGCGCATCAATTCCGTACCTCTTGGCAGAGAAAATAATGTTCTTTTTCTTTAGAAACTCTTTCATACGCCCTCCACTCATCTTTACAACTGTCTTGTCATATGTGTATTCTATGACTATTATCCACATTTTCAGCCTTTCGTCAATATCTTTTCATTTCTTTTTTCTTATTATTTTACATATACTGATAAAAAACCCTTCGGAGATGTCATGTCTAACTCCCATTTATCCATCCACAAAAAGCACTGTTTTCTCATTATTTTTGCAATATCCTCACTTCTTCTTACAGCCTGTCATAGGACAAATGATACAGGTACCGCAGACAAAGATTTCCAGGCTTTTACCCGCTCTCTTTTCTGTCAGGAAGTGGTGTCCAGTACCATTACCCTGCATTATACCCTTCAAAATCCTTCTGAATACGGAATTACCACTGTTCCCGTCACCTACGGAAATTTCCCCAAAGACCCGGATCTTTCTCTTGCCTCGATTGAGAATTGTAAAGCCGCGCTGCATAAATTTCAGTCCTCCACTCTTTCCGATAAAAATCGTCTGACTTACGAAATCCTGGACTCGTATCTGGACACCTCCTCGGAAATGGCCGAGTATCTTTTATATCAGGATCCATTATCCCCGGTAACCGGTATTCAGGCACAGCTTCCGGTACTGCTCTCAGAATATCAGTTTTACAATATAGATGATACCAAAACTTATCTGGACCTTCTTCGTGAAACGGATACCTATTTTGAATCTCTGATCGAATTTGAAGAAGCCAGAGTCGCTGCCGGGCTGTTTATGCCGGATTATCAGGTTGATTCTGTCACCGAACAATGTATTTCGTTTGCAGAAATGGGAGAGGAAAATTATTTATATTCTACGTTTGAGGAACGATTAGAGTCCTTAGATCTTTCTGAAGCCGAATGCACCCGGCTGATTTCACAAAACGATGATGCACTGAAGGAAGTCGTCTTTCCTGCCTATCAAGGACTCGCGGATTCCCTTTTATCACTGAAAGGAAATGGCACAAATACCAAAGGGCTCTGCTATTTTCCTGATGGGAAAAACTATTATGAAATCCTCATCCAAAGTCGGACCGGTATCTCCTCCTCCGTGGAAGAACTTCAGCAGATGACACAGCTTCAAATAGCGGAAGACCTGTCCGCCATGGACGAAGTGCTGTATTCAGCCAACCTTCTTTCTGTTCTTGATTCCATGCCTCCTGCGTCCATACTAAATGATCTCAAGCAGAAGATATCCGGCGCATTTCCTGCGATTCCCAACGTGGAGGCTTCTGTCAAATACGTTCCAGAAGCACTGGAAGACTACTTAAGCCCTGCATTTTACATGATTCCGGCAATTGACAATCTTTCTGAAAATGTGATCTATATCAACCGCAGTCAAACCTTAGACAGTCTCAATCTGTATACTACACTTGCCCATGAAGGTTATCCCGGTCATCTATATCAGACCGTGTATTTTTCTTCAAAAAACGCAGATCCCATCCGCAGCCTTCTTGACTTCGGAGGTTATGTGGAAGGCTGGGCCACCTATGCAGAAATGATGTCGTACTATATGGCACCTATTTCCAGCCGGGAAGCCTGTCTCTTCCAGAAAAATACATCGGTTCTTCTCGGACTTTATACACTTGCCGATATCGGAATCCACTACGATGGCTGGACACTTTCCGATACCGCTGCATTTTTCAAAAATTACGGAATCACCGACCTTACTGCCATCCAGAGCATTTATGAGTTTATCGTCGGCGATCCCGCGAATTATCCGAAATACTATCTGGGGTATCTTCAGTTCCTGAACTTAAAGAAAGAAATTGCCGGAAACTTAGGAGATGATTTTTCACAGAAAGAATTCCATAAGGCTGTTCTGGATGTGGGGCCGGCTCCGTTTGATATCGTATATGATCATGTGAGAACAGAATTGACCGATTAATTTACCGCCCAATCACATCATCCCCGCAAGTACCACGCTTGCCGCAAGCCCTGCGAACGTAGAGATTAACGCTCCGGCAAGCGTGTACCTGCTTTTCGATACCTTTGCTGTCATAAAATATACGGACATGGTATAGAAAATCGTTTCTGTACAGGACATCGAAATTGAAGCAATCAGCCCTATGCGGGAATCCGTACCAAATTCCCGGAAAATATCCAGTAAAAGTCCCGTTGCCGCCGATGAAGAGAACATTTTCACAACGGTAAGGGGCACAAGTTCTCCGGGAAATCCAAATCTCTGCGTTAATTTCCCCAATAAACCGGACACATATTCCAGAAATCCGGACGCCCTCAAAATCCCCACAGCCACCATAAGCCCAATCAGTGTCGGCATGATGCGGATTACCGTAAGGAACCCGCTTCTTGCTCCCTTAATAAATGTTTCATACACATTTACCTCCATACTGATTCCATAGATTACGATAGCAAGGATCAGAAATGGAATAATAAAATCCGTCATGTAAAGAAAAAACTGCATAAAAAAGCTCCGCTAAATTCCTTATTACAAGTCTATTCAGCGGAGTTTTTCTCCATTCAACAATTCAATTATTCCGAATCAGAATGTTCATACTTCTTCATATCATACTTCATAATATAGAAATACATTACCAGCAGAAGTCCTCCTGCCAGAATCCATGCAGCGGGACTTGCCAGGCATACTCCTACATAACTTCTCCTGCCTGCTGCAATCACTGCGACAACACCTCTTCCTACCAGTTCGGCCACACCTGCCATCATCGGAAGAAGACCATAGCCCATTCCCTGTATTCCGTTTCGGTATACATTTACCACCATGAGCGGAATGAAGAAAATCGCAACACATTTCAGATAAATAGCGACCGATTGCATAATCGTTTCCACATTGTCAGAAACAAACAGGCAGGTCAGATATTTTCCGCCCAAAACAATGAGTACTCCAACGATTACGGAATAAATACTTCCCATAATTGATACTGCGCGAAATCCCTGGCGAATTCGTTTTACATTTCCCGCTCCTATATTCTGTGCAGAATAAGTTGCCATCGTCGTTCCCATCGCCACATATGCCTGCGTGACGATCTGCTCGATCTTTCCTGCAGCGGTAAACGCTGCCACCTGAACGGATCCCAGCAGATTAAGGGAAGTCTGCACCATCATACTTCCAATTGCAGTGATCGAATACTGCAGTGCCATCGGAAAACCTACTCCCAGCTGAATCCGGACAAGGTGAGATTTTAAACGGAAATCATCTCTGGTAAGATGAAGCACCGGAACTTTTTTCACAATATAAACCAGACATAAAAGTCCGGAAACTCCCTGCGCAGTCACCGTTGCCCATGCTGCTCCGGCAGTTCCCATTTTAAATACGATGATAAATACAAGATCCAGTACTATATTTAAAAGCGCAGCCAGAATCAGAAAGTACAGCGGGACTTTACTGTTCCCGAGCGCCCTCAGTATGCTTGATAGCAAGTTATACAGCATCTGTGCGAAAATTCCGGCGCAGATGATCATAATATAAGTATACGCGTCTTTAAAAATATCCTGCGGCGTCTGCATAAACCTTAAAAGCGGTTTCATAAATGCCATACTGAATATGGTAATCAGTATCGACATAATGGTAGAAAGAATTGCCGCACTTCCGACAGTCTGTCTCATCGCCTTCATGTCACCTGCTCCGAATTTCTGTGCAGTAAGCACCGTAAATCCGGCGGTCATGCCCATCACAAACCCAAGGATCAAGAACATGATTGTCCCGGTACTTCCGACCGCAGCAAGCGCCCCGGTCCCTACAAATTTTCCTACAATGATTGTATCGGCCATGTTATAAAACTGCTGAAATACATTCCCTATAAAGATAGGAAGCGTAAATTCCAGAATCAACTTTCCCGGATTTCCGACCGTCATATCTTTCTGTAACGCCATTTTCCCTTAACTCCCTTTTGCCTTCTGTATTTCCATTTATTAAGCGATGCCTGAAGGATCAAATTCGGCAAGCCATTTCTTTGCGGCCTCTGCAACCGTCTTCATGCATTTCTCATCAAACGGGCTTTCCATTCCTGCATGTTCCAGAAGTTCGGTAAACAACCGGGAACCGCCCTGGGTGGTGTATGCCATGTAATGCTCCCATGCATTCTTCTGATCTTCCTGGATCATTGCCCAGAACTGCAATGCGACCGTCTGTGCAATGCAGTAATCAATATAGTAAAATGGAAGAGAATAAATGTGATGCTGTCTCTGCCATCCTTCTCCTTCACTGTAGAACGGAATATCACCATCCAATCTCATCCACGGCATATAAACGCTAAGAAGCTCTTTCCATACACCATGTCTTTCCTTCGGTGTCATGTCCGGTTTTTCAAACACAATATGCTGGAAATGGTCTACCATTGTTCCATATGGAATGAAGGTAAGTGCTCCGGCAAGATGACTGTATTTGAATTTTGCTGTATCTTCTCCAAAAAATCCTTCTGCCCACGGCCATGCAAAAAATTCCATGGACATAGAATGTACCTCGCAGGCTTCCATTCCCGGCCAGATGTAGCTTGACGGAACTCTCTTACGGTTCAGCCATGCTTCGAATGCATGTCCTGCTTCATGGGTAACAACCTCTACATCTCCCTGCGTACCATTGAAGTTTGCAAAAATGAACGGCACTTCATACTCTGCAAAATTCGTGCAGTAAGCTCCGCTTTCCTTTCCCGGTGTAGATGCGACATCAAGAAGCTCATTATCCAGCATCGTCTGGAAAAATTCGCTGGTTTCCGGTGAAAGTTCATCATAAAATTTCTTTCCCTGCGCCAGAATATCTTCTTCTGTTCCACACGGTTTCGGATTACCGGAGCGAAATTTCAGTGCATTGTCCGCAAAACTGAGCGGATATTCTTTACCGATGCGCTTTGCCTGCTCTCTGCAGATAGAATCTGCCACCGGAACGATGTATTTCACAACTCCTTCACGGAATTTCCCTACATCTTCTTTGGTATAGCAATTTCTCTGCATTCTGTAATAACCAAGCTCCGTATATCCATCGTAACCCAGTTTTCTTCCCATTTCATCACGGACATGAACCAGTTTATCATACAGATCATCCAATTCTGCCTGATTATCTTTATACCACTGTCCTTCTGCTTTCCATGCGGCAAGTCTTCTTGCGTCATCCGCGTCACTCTTAAACGGCGTCATCTGTGAAAGTGTGTAAACATTTCCTTCGAACGGAATCTGCGCAGATGCCAGGAGTTTCTCATAAGCCGTTGCCAGCTCATTCTCTCTTTGCATATCCTCAATCAGTTCCGGGGAAAATGTCTTCTGATCCATCTCTGCTTTCACAAACATCACATTTCCGTATTCTTCCTCAAATTGCGGACGGAACGGGCTTTCCAGCATTTCTTTATTCCACACCTGACGGTATTCTTCAAGAACCGGATCCACGGTATTCCAGAAATTCTTCTCCTCATCGTAGAATTGATCTCTGGTATCGATTGAATGACGAGTAGAGGCGATGGACTCTAAGGTCCCCAAATGCTTCTCCAGTTTTTCCCTGTCAAAGAAAACCGCATTTGCCTCTTCATAGGTTTCTGCTTTCTTTAATCGTTCATTCAGTTCATTAAGCTGCGCCTTCACCCATTCAATATCAGGACGTTCATAAGGCATTTGCGAAAATTTCATCTCTTTGATCTCCTTTAATATTGATTAATTTCCCATCGCTCATGGTAACACATTTGGCAGGGAAGTACAAGTCATTGCCTCTTTAGGTTCCATTCCTACCAGCTTCAATAAATCATCGCAGAATGCCCTTAGGGTCACCGGATTGATGGTCTGATCCTTATTCGCCTTTTGAATCATTGCCACCAGGCTTTCTGCCTGCCTCCTGGCAAGTTCTGCATCTTCCTTAATAAAATCATCCGGAATACTTTTGGTGTGAAATTTTCTTGCCGCATAATACTTTTCTCTGTCTTTATATTCCTTCATGATCTGATTCCGAATCTCTTCTTTATAACTCGATTTTTGGACCCCATCCCACACATAGTATAAATCCCTGGCATCCAAAAGCGCATGATGGGCTACTGCTTCTTCAAGTTCAAGCAGCCTTTTGTACCCTCCAAGACCGATTCCTATATAAGAGCCAAATACTTTTCGGGATAAATCATTTTCTACATTCGTAATTTTATCGCGAAATTCAGCGATTCCCGGGTAGTATTCCACATCCTCATGCAACTTCATTTCATTTTTGAAAACACCGTGATCATTTCCAAAGACATATACGTTGTCATACGAATATTCCAGTCGCAATATTTCCCGCATAACCTCCACAAATGATTTTGACCGGTCAATTTCTTCCTGTGTAAGTCCGGTCAGCTTCTTACAATCTTCTGTCAGTTTATGATTATGGAGAGGACGCATAGTACTGTAAAACTCTTTTTCTATAGCTCCTGTCTTCCGATTTACAAACACCAGTCCGATGGATAAAATTTCCTGTTCGTAATTTCTGTCATACCCTGCTTCCTGACATCGGTTACAGGTAAATTCCATATCTGCAAAGCAAAAATATGCCCATTTCTTTTTCTTTCTCATTATTCATACCCGTTAATGAATCTTTCTGTTCTGCAAATAATTCATTCCTTTCGCATGTCATTGTAACACAAGCAAGTTATTTGGTATAGTTATTTCTAAAACGATGTAATTCTTAATCCTATAACCGATTATAAAAAGCAGCCCTTACAGAATTCTAATTTTCTGTAACGACTGCTTTTCGGTTCCATAATCATTCTTATATCGCACTATTTTAGGCCAAAGGGCGCTGGTCGTGGCAAAAGGACCGTCCCTAATCTCTAATTTTACAATACACAACCGCCGCTACGGTACTCACCATCGTTGCCACAATCCCCGCTCCGACAATCGAAGCGGGATTCACGCTCCCGTACTGGCTCCGATAGGCAATTACGTTCACTGGAATCAACTGTAATGAGGAAATATTAATAATCAGGAAGGTACACATTTCATTACTTGCGATGCCTTTCTTTCTCGCCGGGCCGGGCAGCTTCGCACGCCGTCTGTCCTCTTCCAAATCTGCGAGGGCTTCCATTGCTTTAAGTCCTGCCGGTGTTGCGGCCCATCCAAGTCCGAGAACATTGGCTATGATATTTGCCGTAATATGTTCTTCTGCCGGATGTCCTTTGGGGAGATCCGGGAACAGGAAGCGGATCACCGGTCTCATTTTCCTTGATGCCATCTCCATGATTCCGCCTTTTTTGGCAATTTCCATGATTCCTACCCAGAAGGACATGACTCCCATCATCGTGATACATAAGGTGACTGCTTCCCGCGACGAGTCCAGTGCCGCATTGGTGACATCCGCCATTTTCCCGGTAAATGCCGCAAAGACAATTCCGACGATGATCATTCCTGCCCACAAATAATTTAACATATCCTCACCCGTTTTAGGCTTTTACTTATTCATATGCAAGGATGCTTCCGTATATTTCTATTAATCGTTCGCATGCTCTGCTTCAAAGGCTTCCCGCATTTTTTGAATTTCTTTTTCCGAATATTCTTCTACGGTCTGTGCGGTTACTTTTTTAATTTTATGTTTTTTCAGTTCCAGGTAGACAAATTCTCTGAACAGTGCATATAGTACGGATACGATCGGAATGAAAATCAGCATTCCTATGACTCCCATGAGACTTCCGCCTATGCTGACCGCAGCCAGAACCCAGATGGATGGAAGTCCTACAGACCCTCCGACTACGTGCGGGTAAATCAGATTTCCTTCTACCTGCTGCAACACCAGGAACAAAATCACGAAAATGACTGCCTGTTTCGGGTTTACCATGAATATCATAAATGCTCCAAGGGCACATCCGATGAATGCCCCGAAGATTGGGATCAATGCGGTAAATGCGATAATGATCCCCGTCAAAAGTGCATATGGCATGCGAAGAAGTGTCATGGCTACCACAAACATACTTCCCAGAATCACAGCTTCTACGCACTGTCCGGTAAGGAAGCTGGAAAATGTCTTATAGGTCAAAGAACAGATTTCCAATACCACTTCTGCTTTCCTTTTTGGCATAAATGCAAAGAAGACTTTTCTTACCTGCACATGAAGCTTCTCTTTCTGGAACAGGATATAGCATGCGAAAGAGAAAGCGATAAAAAATGTAGCGATTCCGCTGACAATATTGCTGACCGCGGTAACTGTGGTGTTCATCATGTTCTCTGCCCCAGATCCTAGAAGGCTGACTCCCCAGCTGATCATTTTATCTGGGTTAAATTCAATCTGATCCACCCATTTCATAACATCCACATTATTATTTGTAAATTCACCGATCCATTCCTGCAGTTTTGGAATAAACATCGCAATACTGCTTCCCAGGCTTTTAAATGTATCACCAAGTTGTGGCACGAGAACAAAGATGACCAGTACAATCACTCCAAGTACAATTGCAATCGTCAAAATGAGGCTTAAAGGGCGTGCTAATTTCGCCACGGCTTTTCCCCTTTTCTTCTTATCTTCTCCAAAAATCTTAGCTTCAAGAAAACTCATCGGTACGTTGATCACAAAGGCGATCGCGCCGCCCAGTACAAACGGAGCTGCAATTTCCCATACCAGACCTAACACACCCAGAACTTTGTCAAAGTTCCAGAGACCGACCAGAATTGCAATCGTAAACACAATGAGCCCTCTAATTTTCCGAAATGTCACCTGACTCCAATCCATCTTTTCCTACACACTCCTTTTCTATTCTTTCGTAGACTGTTTATTTCCCAATTTCTTGTTCACAGCTTTCATTGCCTGTATGATCGGAAGGCAAAGTAATGCAATTACGTAAACTGTCATAAGCTGCCCCGCGTTTAATGTCACTACTTTGAATACACTCTTAAGTCCAGGCACCACAAGCACTGCAGTGATCAGAAGAAAACCGATTCCAAATGCTCCAATCAGATATTTATTACTAAAAAGCTTCTTTGAAAACAGAATCGGCTCATTACTCTTACAGTTGAATCCATGGACCAGCCTCGACAGACACAACGTTCCAAATGCAAATGTACTGCCAAGCGCCGCTCCGCCCTGGTGATACCCTATCAGAAATCCAATCGAAGTCATCACGCCGATCACCAGGCCTTCCAGACCGATTCTTGTCAGGAAATCTTTGGTCAGGATCGATTCATTCATCGGCCGCGGTTTTTCCTCCATCACTTCCTTGCTGTGCGGTTCCAGTCCCAACGCAATCGCCGGAAGGCTATCGGTCAGAAGATTGATAAATAGAAGATGAACCGGCTCAAACGGTACCGGAAGTGAAGCCAGCGAAGCAAATAATACAGTAAGTATAGCACCAAAATTTCCAGAGAGGAGAAACTTTATTGAATTTTTAATATTCTTATAAATATTTCTTCCATTTTCCACTGCTTTTACGATTGTAGCAAAGTTATCATCTGTAAGCACCATTGCAGATGCATCTTTGGACACTTCGGTCCCTGTGATTCCCATGGCAACGCCGATATCTGCCTGCTTCAGCGCCGGCGCATCGTTTACCCCGTCACCGGTCATCGCAACAACATTTCCTCTCTCCTGCCATGCACGGACAATCCGAATCTTGTGCTCCGGTGATACTCTGGCATAGACCGAGATGCCCGGAACGAATTCTTTCAGCTCTTCATCGCTCATGCCATCAATCCGGGATCCTTCGCATGCCTCTGAGAAGTCTTTTAAAATTCCGATTCTCTTCGCGATCGCAGATGCTGTAATCTTATGGTCTCCCGTGATCATAACCGGGCGAATCCCTGCTTTGATACACTCTTTGACCGCCTCCATGGATTCTTCACGCGGCGGATCCATCATGGAAATCATACCGAGAAATACAAGATTTTGTTCATCATCCAGTGTCAGCTTTGGAATCTCTTCTTTATTTTCTTCATCCAGCCCCTTATAAACCGGGAAATCCCGATAGGCAAATCCAAGCACTCTAAGTCCTTCTTCTGAGAACTCCTGATTCTGTTTCTCTATCCTTCTGATATCCTCTGGACAGATTTCACGAATTTCTCCCGCAGTCTGAATCCTCCGGATCCGTTTTAAGATTACGTCAACAGCTCCTTTGGTAACCATTCGATAAACATCGTTTCCTTGCTGATCCTTCATAAAATGCAGTGTGGACATCAGTTTTCTGTCACTGTCAAACGGAATTTCTTCCAGTCTGGGATAACTGCCACGTTCTTCCGATGCTTCTATGCCCATTTTTCTTCCCAGGTTGACAAGTGCCGTCTCCGTCGGATCACCGATTTCAACGCCATCCTCATTCATAGAATCATTACATAAAATACTATAACTCATGAGCTGATTCACTAATGGTTCCCGCAGGTCAATTTCCTCTGCGCGAATCCGTTTCTCACCCACATAATAATCTTCAACCGTCATCTTATTCTGCGTCAAAGTTCCTGTTTTATCCGAACAGATCACAGATACACTTCCGAGTCCTTCCACTGCCTGAAGTTTGCGGATGATCGCATGTTCTTTTGCCATCTTCTGCGTGCCAAAAGAAAGTACGATCGTCACGATAGAGCTAAGCGCCTCCGGAATCGCCGCGACTGCAAGCGCGACTGCAAATAAAAATGCATTTCCGATATCTTCACCTCGCAATATGCTAAGTCCAAACAGGACTGCGCAGAAAAATAAAATAATAATAGAAAGTTTCTGTCCAAATTGATCCAGATTTACCTGCAGAGGCGTTTTTTTCTCCGATGCGCTCTTCAGTAACCCTGCGATTTTACCAACTTCTGTATTCATTCCCACATCAGTGACAACGAAGCTTCCTCTTCCGTATGTTGCGAAGCTTCCTGAGAATACCATATTAATCCTGTCACCCAGCGGCACTTCTTCTTCAATCGCTTCTTCCTGCTTCTCCACACCAAGACTCTCACCGGTAAGTGCGCTCTCGTCAATTTTCAAGCTCACATTTTCCAGGATCCGTCCATCCGCCGGAACATAGTCCCCGGCTTCCAGCATTACGACATCGCCTACTACGATCTCCCGCACCGGTACTTTCAAGACCGTACCTCCCCTCAGTACCTTTGCCTCCGGTCCGGACAGCTTTGCGAGACTCTTAAGTGATTGCTCCGCTTTGAGTGTCTGCACAGTTCCCAGAATCGCATTGATTGTAATCACTACCAGAATAACAATCGCACTTTCCATGTCTCCTAAAAGTCCTGATATGATTGCCGATATGATCAGAATAATTACCAGAAAGTCCTTAAACTGTTCCAGAAAAATTTGCGGAGCGCTCTTTTTCTTGCCCTCCTCCAACTCATTCCATCCACATTTTTCCCGGCTTTGCTTAACTTCGGCAGCAGAAAGTCCCTCTGGATGACTATCTACCTGCTCCTGCACTTCAGCAGCTGTTAATTGATAAATTTCTTTCATCGCAAATCCCTCCTATTTTCCATTATTAACATTTCAGAAGGCACTATACAGAAGGGTAAAAAGAAAAGACCTTCATTGCATACTACATTCTGCAATAAAAGTCTCACCGTTTTCTCACGATACCGGATGGTCTCCATCGTATTGACGATACCGCAAACGCATTGATTAAACGTAGGTTACTCCCTTTTACTTATAAATTATATTAAGCAGTAACTGCCTTTTTGTCAATCCTTTTCAACAACCATTATTAACTCTTATGAAGTTTTCAACATTTCAGCATGCCAAAATGGGCATATCCCCAAAGGAATATGCCCTGATAATATTCACATTCTTAGTTTGTGATTGTCTTTTCTGTTTCTTTGTCGAATACATGGATCTTGTCAGCATCTAATGCAAACTTAACAGTATCGCCTGTTCTTGCTGTTGTTCTAGGATCAACTCTTGCAGTCATGCTTGCTCCTTCATAATCGAAGTGTAAGTAAACTTCTGCACCAAGCATTTCGTATACACGGATCGTAGCTTCGATCAGAGTCTTCTGAGATTTAGCGATAAATTCAGGCTCATCATGTACATCTTCCGGACGAATACCAAGAACAACTGTCTTTCCGTTGTATCCGCCATCGATAAGCTTTTTAGCTTTTGCAGCCGGAAGTTCGATATCTGAAGGACCAGCCTGAAGGTATACTTTGTCACCTTTTACTTTACATACAGCATCTACGAAGTTCATCTGTGGAGATCCGATGAATCCTGCTACGAAGAGGTTGCATGGGGTATCGTATAATACCTGTGGAGTATCTACCTGCTGAACAACACCTGCGTTCATAACTACGATTCTGGTTCCCAGTGTCATAGCTTCTGTCTGGTCATGTGTTACGTAGATGATTGTTGTACCTAATCTCTGATGTAATTTAGAGATCTCGATACGCATCTGTCCACGAAGCTTAGCATCCAGGTTTGAAAGAGGCTCATCCATAAGGAATACTTTCGGGTTACGAACGATAGCACGTCCCATAGCAACACGCTGTCTCTGTCCACCTGATAATGCTTTCGGTTTACGATCA
>JAXFTO010000044.1:0-2030 GCA_034176745.1 Bariatricus sp.
GATGGGCGCATCCGCTGCAATCCTCGCAGCGCTGGCCGGAAGCCGGAAGAAGAGAAAACTGTAAAAACAGGCAGATAAGGTAATCTGCTGAGAGCGAAAGAGGCTGCTGCACCGGAAGGTGCGGCAGCCTCTGTTTTTTTGGGTCTTCACTTTTTCCTCGGGGATGGATTTTTTGCACGGGGAATAGACAGGAATTTAATCAGGGTAAAAAAGTGATCATCATTCCTGTAACCGTAACCAATTCTTTTAGCAACTTTGATTTTATTGTTGAATCCTTCAAGCTTGCCGGTACTTATCTGATGTTTTGCATGATTGATAAGTCCCGGCAGTCTTTTTTCTTTAATCTCCGCAAAATGAACTAAAGCCGGTATTCCACTTTCTTTTGCGGCTGTGAACCAGTTTTTCCAACCCCTTTCAGACTCTTCTATATCATCGCATTCGTAAAGTCGGCACATCTCTTCTTTCATTGCATAGCAAGTAGCCAGACTGATGTGAGAATTAAGAATTTCCTTTAGATGGCCGGACTTTACTGCAGAGAGATTTTCGCTGTTGCTCAGAAGAGTCCATCTTGCATTTTTTAACTTCTTATATTGAGCGCTTTCCACCTTAGCAGCATCCTTAAGCTCCTGTTTCTCCTCAAAGGTCTTATCTGGGGTAATGCTTTCCTTTATTCGTTTGGATTGTTCGTTATGAGCTTTTGCTTCATCCAGTCTTACAACTCCAAGAACATCTTTACCAAACTGTGCCTGCATATGATATCGGTCGTATACGATGTCGGCATGCGGCATATTTTCTTCCACTAATCTGTTGTATGATGCGTTCATATCCATAGCAACTGCTTCTACATCAGAAAAATACTCCGAAGGAAAAGCTTCAAAAAATTTCTTGAAATCCTTGATTGCTCTACCTTTTCCAACCCATATTACATCTCCGAGTTCCAAATCCATAACGCATGTTGCATAAGTATGGTCTTTGTGAATCGAAAACTCGTCAACCGCGAGATATCTAGGCTTGTAATTGCTTCGTCTAAGTTCTTCTCTTCTTTGCTCAAGTTCTCCCTTCATAAATTCTTTATGGATTGATGAAATTGTATTCCAATTGATACCAGTCATAAGAGAAACATCTTTGACAGACATGCGATGCATCAGGAGAGACTTTACAAATTCCGCAGCATTATCTGTAATCCTGGTTTCCTTATACTTGAATGGAATATTTTCAGTGGTGCTGGCACGACACTTAGTGCATCTATAGCGGTGAACGTGAACCTTAAAGATAGTGTAATACATGGAATTGAAAGGGATTTCACGCAAGTTAACCGAAGCATTATCGTAGACATGCATTCTTGAACCGCAATGAGGACAGGTGATAGATTCCGAAGTTTGATTACTGTAGAGTTCAAATATTCTGGTACCGGAATCCACATTCGTGAAAAAAGAATTGCAAAAGAAGTTTCCAATTGTGAAATTAAATGTTATACTGTCAAACATAGAGCGTTGTATGTTTCCTTTCTTAGGTTTGTTTGCTATTAACTATGATGGGGCATACGCCGCTCTATTTCAATATGTAAATTTTAAAACCTGCATCCGGAAAGCAATCTCGGCTTGACGATGAGCAAGAGCATGCTAGGCTGGGCCAGCCAGGCTGGCACGAGCGGAGGATCCGCGACGTGTCACCTGGCGGCAGCCTAATTGCATGCTCTTCGAGGCTCATAGTCAAGCTGTTGCTGACCGGTGCAGGTTTGTTCTTTTATTAAAATCCCCGAGGAAAAAGTGAAGAACCGCGAAAAAGCGGACCGGGCCCCGATGCGGTTCGCGCACGGTTGCCCGCAGGTGACAGCAGTGGTTTGTATTTAATAAGTACAATCTCACAGAAAGTACTGCATTGTGTGAAAAAAGTTTAAAAGTATGTCGTATGAAATTTTACCTTCTTAGCAGTATGTGCCATACTGAAGAAAATACAAGGAGGCACATATGATTTGTAAGGATATCAGTTTTATTGAAAAGGTTTTGTCAGAACAAGAACTCTTGAAA
>JAXFTO010000045.1:0-12479 GCA_034176745.1 Bariatricus sp.
GACTCAAGTGCCTTTGATTGGGTAAATTGCAAGCTGAAAATTTCCGAAAAAGAATATGCGTTTACTTCAAATAATGGTACATATAGTATCACGATTCCAGAAACAAGTGGAGCGACTCAGAAAAGCATTTTGACAGTTGTAAGCGGAAATACAGACTATAACTTTATCTGGAATAATATCGGAGAAAATAAAATTATTCTTGATGATGGAATAGCAAAGATTTCGGGACGCATGGGAGGATATACATTATACTTTGATGCAACACTTTCAAAACTGAATTATAATAATTCAAGAGAAGTAGATAATAAAGAGGCGTATGGTATTCCAAGAGCAAATTCTGACAATGAGTATACAGACACAGGCGTTGAATACGGTCAGGTATATTATAGTATTGAAAGATCAGATGGAGGATATTCCTATGGAAATGTTCCTGCAGTAGCAGAAAGTTCTTATAATCTGTATGAAATTGGAAATTTAGATGAGAATTGTATAAAAATAAAATTTTCTAATTACGCGTTAAATGATGCAAATAAAGATACGACGCCGGGAATAGGAGGCTATACAACTGATTGGTTGGATATCCCGTGGACTCAATATGCATCTCCTTGCTTTTATGCTGATACCAGTGACAGCACGATTTACGATGGAGGACATCGTGGTGGCTATTGGGATGAAAAAGATTCCATACGCGATGCTGAAAAAGGAAAAGACACGGATGTTGTAGATATTCCAAGTGGTACTTTTACAAGAGATGAAGATGTCTTGTATGTAAATACGACATTATATGATTATTATTCAGATTACGAATTGAATGGAACGAATCGGGATAGTTACAATCCAAACGCAACGGTAACATCACACCGTATTTACCAGCCATTCCGACAGTTCGATCAGGCATTAAGTGATTACTATAAGGCGAAAAGTTTAAATGAAGGAAGCAGTTCATTGTTATATTGGGGAAACTTTCAGAATTTTACAGGTTCCTCATATAAAGAGATTGCAGGGACTTTAGGACTTTTGGGATTCGAGTTTGGAACGATAACTGAAGGCTCGGGATCAGGTAATTACCATACTTCGACATCGGATATTTATAAAAAGTTCTTTTATGAGAACAATTCAATGTTTGCAAGAGATGGTACGAAACTTCCAGACGGCAATTCGGCAACACAGGGCCTGGTAAGCACAAAGCTTCAAAATAGGAATCTGATATTGGCAAATGGAGCGGTTGCACCGTTCTTCAATGAAGAGTTCTTGGATGGAGATAATTCAAAAAATACTGTTTTAGGTGAAGTGTATAAAGATGTTACATTTCCTTTTGTTAAAACGAAAATTCAAGGTATTTCAAGTGATGGTACAACCGGAACAGTAGATTATTGGTGCTTCGACAGTGCCAATCAGAATTTGAAAAATAAAAACCTACAACTGACTTATGATAGTAATAGCGGATATTTCATGAAAGCTTCGGATTCACCGGTAAAGGGAAGAACTACTTCTGGTGAAACGACTAATGGAAATTATTTTCCGTTTAATACAAGTACACAATCCGGAAATGCTGCAACATTGAATTATGGCTTTGGACAGAAATTTGAGATTGATTTTCGATTGACGGATGATGGTACTGTAGTAGCTGATAAAACAAATGAGACTGATCAAGATGTCAAGCTTCCGATTGAGTTTAAGTTCTCAGGTGATGATGATGTATGGGTGTTTATTGATGATCAGTTGATTCTGGATGTTGGTGGAGGCCATGGAGTTGTTGAAGGAACGATCAATTTCCAAAATAAAACTGCTACAGTATCCAGTGTAAAGAACACTTCCGGTTCAGGGGTTACTAAGAACAAGGTATACAATTTTAACGATACATTTGGTGATGATTTTTACAAGGAACAGCACACACTTACTATGTTCTACATGGAACGAGGCTTATGGGAATCAAATATGAAGATTACCTTCAATATGCCGGATAGTAATAAACTGACTGTGGAAAAAGAAGTTGATACAGCGGATGTTGACAGTTTGTTCACGAAATGCTTTGCAGACAAATCGTTATTACAGTTTCCAATTCACATTCAGAATTATGCAACATCAGGAAATGAGAAAGAAGTTACAAGTACAGGAAACCTGATAGAGCCTATTAGGTTTAATGGGACGGCAAGTCCAACGAGTCCTGCCAATACTTTTGTGAGCAGTACAGAGACAAAAGGAAGTCAAACAGCAGAGTATTACTGGTTTGCGAAAGAATATAATACGAATCAGGCATACACACAAAAGCGGCTAGGTGAGATAACGTCAGATTCACCTGTGAATGTATCTAAAGCAAGCTATTTGCAATTTGAAGTCTATTATGATGGTGGGGAGACACCTGCATTGAATAAGACATATGTTCAGTTGACAGATGCTAATGGGGCAAGTGTAGGTGGATACCTGGAAGGCAAAATTGTAGGAAAGCCAAACATGCAGACCGGTACATGGATAAAGCTGAAAGTTAATCTTTCTTTGCTCACTTCTGTGGGAGAAAATGCTACGTTTGATCGGACAAAAGTGAAAAAAGTAGCTTTTCAGTATGATGAATCCAGAAATATCTATCTGCGAGAGCTTCAGTTTATTGGAAGTGGCAATGCATCTACTACATTGACCGGTTTTACAACGCAACAGGAAGATATTCCAACTTATGGTTCTATTCAAGCAAAGGATCTGATGAATGCAGCAGGTGCAATCTACCGATTAAGTGGCAATGGACAGGTCGATCAGTCACTGAATGTAGATCAAGATGGAATCTTTATTTTAAAAGACGGACAAAGTGCTGTATTCAGTGATCAGTTCCGCAGGGGAAGTTATATTTATCTGGAGGAATATGTAAATAGTTCTGTATTTGATACAACGTGGACGCTGTATGAAAATGACAAAGAGATAACAACAATGACAGATGATAATGCTGTTGATGTTACGGCTGGAAAGGTGGTAACAAATGTAGAAGGAACCGTGGTTGATGATGGACGGAAAGAAACGGGAAATACAAACGTTAATCATCCTACAGTCCCAACAATGGTTTTCCGTTCTTATCAGTTCCCGAGTAGCGCGACTTCACTTATCAATACAAAAGTGAAGTATGTTAATTCGGTCAAAACGGGAGGACTTGTTGTTAAAAAACAACAGGCTGAAAATTCAGCTGTGCTTACCGGTGATTATACATTTACTATTAAGTTTGAGAATGTTGCCGGAATGGGATTAGAGACAAGCCTTAATGAACCGATAGAACAGACATTCACGTTAAAAGCAGGTGAAGAAAAGATGTTCAGTGGTATTCCGGCAGGAACGAAATATACCATTACCGAAACGATATCAGAAGCAGACGTTTCGCTTGAAGATATTACAATCAACGATAATAACGATACGACATCAAAAGACGTGTCAAATAAGAATGTGACAGGTATCGTAACAGCGGATACATCAGCCACAGAATATATGGTAGCTGCATTTTCTAATACCAAGATACCAAAAACATATGTAACGGTCCGCAAAGAATGGAAAGACTCCGAGGGGAATAACATTCCGGCTTCGGATCTCCCGGATTCAGTGAATGTCAGATTACAGAAGAAAGTGAACGAAACTTGGACAGATGTAGAGGACACCGACGTTACATTAAGTGAACAGATCGGTTGGACTTATACTTATAGCGGATTGGACAAGTATGTGAATTACAATGCATATCCGCAAGTGGAAAATGAATACCGGGTAGTTGAAGTAAAGGATGGTACGGTAGTTCAAGATACAGTAACTCTGGAAGATAATGAATATAAGGTTTCGTATTCAGTGGCACAGGCTAATGACGGATGGAACAGTTCGATTACTAACACGATTCAGCCGAAGACCATTTTAAAAATCACGAAGGTCGATGCTGAAGATACAAGCACAAAACTTGGAGGTGTTGAATTCACATTAACCAAGTCAGATGACGCTAGTTTCAAGGTAGTTGCTACAACTGGAAATGATGCAACAAAAGAGGATGAGTTTGGCGTAGTGAAATTTGAAAATTTGGAAAATGGTACTTACATTCTTACTGAAACGAAGGCGAAAGAAGGATATAGTCTTCTGAAAGAACCGATAACGATTGAGATTAGACGACCAGAAGGATTCACGATTGATGCAGACACACATCTGGAGAATCAGATTACGAATAACACAATTGCAATCACCATTTCCAACCGTGCACAATTCGATCTTCCGGCCACCGGAGGTTACGGCAGGTACATTGTGATATTAGGAGGACTGGCCTTGGCTGGTTTGGGACTCTTAATGTATAGATTACAAAAACGCAGGAAGGGAGGCCTTAATTCCCAATAGCGATGAAATGTAATCCTCGAAGGTTCATAAGGAACGAATGAGAGAATCAGAGGCGGACTTAGAAAGTGATATTAATTTTGCTCAAACAAAAAAGGAGGGGACATATGGATTACAAATTACTGCGATCTTTACGAAAGAGTAGAGGCTTGACACAGGATGAAGTCGCAAGTACTATAGGCGTCAGCCGTCAGGCACTTTCCAACTATGAAAGAGGACTCAGAGAACCGGCGCTGAAATGTCTCATAATTATGGCAAACATGTATCAGGTCAGTCTTGATGAATTAGTTGGTAGAAAAGACTATCAGACTGTCAATTAATTAAATGAGAGTCTGACTGAGAACTTGGAAACAAATGGAATCTCTAATAGCTTTAATGAAACATATGAGAGACAACAAAGAAAGAGAGGAAAAAGGTATGAAGATGAAGAAACTCAAAAGACTTTTAGCCGGAGTTATGACAGCCGCTATGGTAATGTCTACGATGGCGATGACGGCGTTCGCGGATGAGGCAACCAAAATGCCGACAATTGACAACAATAGGAAAGGTAGTATTACAATTCATAAGTATGAGTATAATGGAACGGGAGGATCTAAAGGTACAGGTAGCGAGGCTGACACTCTTCCAGAGGGAGCAAATCCATTAGCAGGTGCAGGCTTTACCATCTATAAAGTGGAAGAACTAAATAGCTATTATACTGCCGAGGGTGTTGAACTACCTAGTGTTGACCAGTATGTGAATGACAACGGTAGTATAAAAGAGGATTATGCAAACAAGAAAGTACAAGATGAAATAAAAACTGGAACGGATGGTATTGCTAAATTTGAAGATCTTGCTTTAGGACTTTATGTTGTTATTGAAACAACAAAACCAGATGCAGTAACGGATCCTATGGCCCCATTTATTGTTTCTGTTCCAATGACAACAGCTGCTGGAGATGATTGGTTATACGATGTACATGTATATCCAAAAAACGGTACAAAATATGGCGAAATTAGACTTGAAAAAACAGGAAATGATAATGATGATAAGCTTGCGGGTGTAACTTTTGTATTACAGAAAAAGAACGCGAAAGATAATACATGGACAAATATTACAAATCAATCTGGACCAGCAGGCGATAATACAGGAGATGCGTTAAATTTATCAACAAATGCAGATGGTATTATTTCAGTAGATGGATTATCACAAGGAACATATCGTTTCATCGAGACTTCTGTAGGTGGAAATGATGGATATATCCTTGATGGTAAGACTGTATATGAATTTACTGTAAATGCAGATGGAACTGTTACTTATGGTGCGACTAAAGATGCGGTTGTTACCATTCCGGTAAAGAATGAAAAACCAGATTTAACAAAAGAGGTCAAAAAAGGAAATGGCTGGTCTCAGGATGCAGATTACAATGTAGGAGATTTAATTGAATACAGAATTACTGTAGATGTACCTACCAATATTACTGAATTAAAGGAATTTAAAGTTTCTGATACGCCTACTAATTTGAGGGATAAAACCGATACAATTGTTCTCACATGCGGAGAGACAGCCGTTAGTACAGCGGCATATAGTATTACATATGAACCAGGAAATGAAAATGGATTTTTAATTTCATTTGATACAACTAAAATGGGATCTTATGCAGGTAAACAGATTGTTATCACATATAAAGCAGAGTTATTAGATACAGCAGTCACAACAACAGGTGGTAACCCGAATACAGCTAAGTTAGAATATTCTAATGCTATTTATCCAACGGATGATCCAAGTAATCCAAATAATGGTACAACACCAGGTAACGATGTAATCAAAGATAATGCGATTGTTTATACATTCAAACTTAGCATTGATAAAAAAGGAGAAAAAGATGCGCCACTTCAAGGTGTAGTATTTGATCTTTATAAAGAAGTTGCTGCAGGTACAACAGGTGCAATTACCAGTAACGACGCAAAAGCAGTAGGGCTTGATTCTAGCAAGTCTTGGTTAAAAATTGATACATTGACAACTGATTCAAATGGTAAAGCGTCTAAAAGTGGTCTTGCAGATGGAACTTACTATCTAGTAGAGACAAAAACAAACGAAGGATATAATCTGTTAAAAGCTCCTGTAGAAGTTACATTGAATGTTGAATATACAACAGCTATGACTGAAAGATGGGCATGGAAAACAGTAGATGGAGTTAAAACTCTTGTAAAACATGAAATTACAGCAGAAAATACTACATTTACGAACACAAATGATACCACCGGAAAAGATGGATATATCACTCAGACTATCGTCAATAAAAAAGGCTTCGAACTCCCAACCACCGGTGGTTTCGGAACAATCATTTTCAGCTTAGTAGGTATTCTCTTAATGGCAGGCGGTGCAATCGTTCTCTTCCGTGCTAACAAGAAGAAAACGGCATAAGAGAAGCTTGGAATGAACAGCTACAATAACATCATTCAAATGTAAAGATTTATAGGAAATCCATAGGAGAGGCAGTGCATGATAAATGGCTGTCTCTCCTATGAGATTTTCAGTTAAAATGCAAAAAAATACCTTTTTAGAGGGCATGTGTTTTTCTTTTGCGTGTTACCTGAGAATCCCATAGGAGGATGAAAATGACGATGAATAAAATTAAGAAGATTAAGACGATATTTGCAATCCTGATGTTTCTCTCTGGCGTCGGGATTGCGGCGTATCCTTTTATCAGTAACATGATTGCTGAGAAGCACGCCAGTGTGGCGATACAGGATTATGATGATACGGTCAAGGAGCTGGATGAAGAGAAGATTGACGCCGCAAAAGAGGCGGCGAAGAAGTATAATGAGCAGCTTGCAAGTGCGATCGTCCGGGATGAGAATGGGGAAAATGAGGATGAGGGCACCAGTTATGTGGACATGCAGGGGCTTGGGGAGAGTCTGGGATATATCTCGATTCCGAAGATTGATGTGGAGCTTCCGATCTATGAGGGAACGAGTGAGGCGGCTTTAAGTAAGGGAGTCGGACATCTTCCGCAGTCATCCTTTCCAATCGGAGGCGAGAGTACCCACAGCGTACTTAGTGGTCATAGGGGACTTCCAAGTGCGGTGCTCTTCACGGATCTGGATAAACTGGAAAAAGGAGACTGTTTCTATTTACACATTCTGGATGATGTCCTGGCTTATCAGGTGGACCAGATCAAGGTGGTAGAACCGAATGAGACGGGAGATCTTGACATCATCCAGGGGAAGGATTACTGTACCTTAGTAACCTGTACTCCGTATTCGATCAATACGCACAGGCTTCTGGTAAGGGGATTTAGGGTTCCATATACGGGCGAGGAGAGTAAAGTTCAGTACCAGGAACTCCGGACCGGAATGGTGATCAAGCGTCTGACGGATGTGTGGCCGTGGCTTGTGGTTGCAGCCGTGCTGGTGATCGGAAGTGAGGCACTTCTGATGAGACACCTGATTCTAAGAAGAAAGAAACGGGAAGAAGAGGATTGATAGTAAATTAGGAGGATTCTAGAAAATGAAATACGTCGAGAAAGCGAAAATGGTCACCGATGAGGTGGCGAAGGTGATCATAGGAAAGAGGGAGTGCATCGATAAGATCATGACAGCGATTCTTGCGGGCGGTCATGTGATGATCGAGGATATTCCGGGAGTCGGAAAGACCACCATGGCACTTGCATTTGCCAGAGCCATGAATCTGAAGCAGAACCGTGTGCAGTTTACACCGGACGTCCTCCCTTCGGACATCACAGGATTTTCTATGTATCAGAAGGAACTGGGTACATTCGTTTATCGTGAGGGTGCGGTAATGTGCAATCTGTTCCTCGCGGACGAGATCAACCGTACCTCGCCGAAGACGCAGTCCGCACTTCTGGAGGTTATGGAAGAAGCTTCGGTTACTGTGGATGGAGTTACCCATGAAGTGCCATCGCCCTTCCTGGTGATCGCGACAGAGAACCCCATCGGTTCGGCCGGAACGCAGATGCTTCCGGAATCACAGCTTGACCGATTTATGATCAGCATCGTGATGGGATATCCGAAGAAGAAGGATGAGATTGAAATTCTGATGGAACAGTCGGAAAGCCGTCCACTCGATTACGTGAAGCCGGTCATCCGCAGAGAAGAATTAAAGGCCATGCAGGAAGAAGTGCGGCAGGTGTTCATTCACCGCGCGGTATTCGCATACATTGTGGAACTATCGAATCAGACGAGGGAGAATCCGCTCATTGAACTTGGACTTAGTACCCGAGGTTCCCTTGCAGTTGCGTCGATGGTGAAAGCGAACGCCTATATGAATGGGAGGAATTATGCGCTCCCGGACGATGTGGCAGCGGTATTTCCCGATGTGTTAAGGCACAGACTGAAATTAAGTGCGCAGGCACGGATGAACCATGTATCCGTAGAGGAAGTGATCGCGACGATTTTAAAAAGCGTGAAAAAGCCGCGCCCGGAAGAGAAGAACGGAAGAATTTCTCTTGAAAGAAGATAAGACGCGCACCTCGCAGCAAGTACGCCGAGGCGTACTGGAATAATGCACTTCTGATACACAGAGTATAGGGGAAATTTGGAAAATGAAATTAAAAAATAAATGTTATGTCATCGGTATCTTTCTGATGACACTTCTGATTGCCATGACGCATCAGAATCAGTTTGCCCGCTTTCTTGTAGGATTTGAACTGCTGCTTTTTATGGCATTGTTCTTGCAGGCGAGATTTCTGGGAAAGCAGGTTGAGGCAAAGCTATTGGTCCCGGAACCGTTTGCGGGAAAGGGCGAGGAAATAAAAATCGTTGTAAAGCTTCTGAATCCGCTTAAGATACCGGTGCCGGAGATCCGGGTGAAGATAAGCTGTGAGGACAAATTTGCAAATCGGACAACCTTCTTTACCGGAACTGCAATGCTGGATGGAAGTGGGGAGGCAGAGCTTGCATTCCGGATGACTTCCGCTTTCTGCGGAGTGATTGGATTTTGTTTAGATGAGGTGGAAGTGAGGGATTATCTGGGAATTTTCTCTAACCATGTGAAGCAGACCGGGCAGATGCAGGAGGTTTCCGTGATTCCTGAAAACCCAGGAGAAATTCAGCTGCCGGGGAGCAATAGACAAAGCTTTGTAAGTGAAGACTCGGACATATCCGGCAGTAAGGCGGGAGATGATCCGTCTGAAATCTATGATATCCGGGAATTCCGTCAGGGAGATACGATCCACAGAGTTCACTGGAATATGTCTGCGAAGATGGATGATCTTCTTGTCCGCGATTTTGGAGAACAGAAAGAGGAGATGACACTTGTACTTCTGGATTTGCAGAGCCGAGAAGAAATAACCCGAAATGAGTGGGAAATGTTTCTGGAGCATGTGGCGGCTGTATCCGGCCGGCTTATGAAAGAAGCGTGCCCGCATTTTGTTGTCTGGCTTGATGAAGGAGCGAAAGAAGTGCTCCGTATGCATGTGGATAAGGAAGAGGAATACCGCCTGATGCTGGCGGCACTTGTCAGTGCGGTCCCATATGAAAGCGGGCAGATTGAAACATATTATAAGGAGAAATTTGGCGATGAAACGCTCAAAGAAGTTATCCGGATCAGCCTTGCGGGCGAAATCGTCCGGGGAAAAACATAAGACATATGCCAGTAAGATCGAACTGAAGGGACGGGAGTTTACTTCTAAGGGAGAAGAAAAGGCTCGTCCGCTTTTCTGGTTTTTTGCGTCCTTTTTTCAGCTTCTGATCCTTGGGGCGGGATTTGCGGGAATGTGTATTACCGGATTTTCTCTTCAGGTATCGGCAGCTGCATTTTACATAGCGCTGACTCTGATCTGTGCGGGAGCAACGTTATTTTTTTATGGTGAAAATGGAAAAGGGATTCGGCGGATCCTTTTGTTTGTCGGGCTTCTCGTATATCTTGGAATCCTGTTTCTTACGCAGGATGCATTTGTGGACGGAGCATACGCTTTTGGAAATGCGCTGATCCGAAGCGTAAATGCAAGGTATGACGGAAGTCTGTCTTTGCTATCCGCCGGTGGGGCATCTTCTTGGGAAATGACGGTGTTTTTGCTGGAAATATTTGTGCCGTTTCTCATGATTCTTGCGGCATGTGTGGTTTATAGGGCAGACGCGCTTAAGATGACACTGGTGTTACTTCCGGTGACGGCATTTGTACTTTTGACGGCGGATAAACTGGCTGTGATCACTTTATTTTGTTACTTGCTTGGCGTGATCAGTATTTTTGCCGCATCGCGCTCGGTTCGAAAGAAACGGATGTGGGGAGAAAATGGAAGTGACAGGTACTTCCGTAATCTTGCTGCCCATAAAAATATTCAGAAAGAGACAGCGCTTCTTATTTCCATCGTCAGTCTGGTAATCTCGGTTCCGGGATTTTATCTGGTCCGTCCGGTTCTGAATCTGCAGCTTGATAAAGCGGAGCGAGTGACGAATAAAGTGGAAGGGGAAGTGTTAAGTGCCATTCTCGGAATTCTTCCGGAGATTTCCGGCGGAAGATGGAATCTTCAGGTAGAGAATGCCGGAGGCGGTGTGGCAGACGGTGCACTTGCAGAGACGGATGGATTTGCATTGTCAGGAGTGGAAGACTTGAAGCTGACCGCTTCTTCGGAGCCGGATGAGACGATTTATCTCAAAGGATTCGTGGGAAGCTCCTACGATAAGGATCGGTGGATCACGCCGGATGAAGAGCAGTTTACCAGTGCTGCCATGAACTGGAAGACTGATGGGGATCCGAAACTTTATTTGCAGAATTTAAGCTTTTTAAGGGCGCTCTATGTGGATAATCAAAATGGTTTGGACAACATGCAGGAAGTGACTGTAGAGCGGCTGAATGCGAATGACGGATATACGTATGTGCCATATCATGCATTTTTAAACGAGTATTATGAGATAACCGGAGGTGACGGGGCTGTTCTGGGACAGGACGCACAGGAGGATATCTTTTCTTATTATCCAAGGAAAGTGTATGATACACTCATTGAGTCATGGAATCAGGATGATGAGAATAAGAGCGTTCTGGATAAAACGGAAGCCTCTTATGCTGCTTATGCGAAGACACATTATCTGGAAATTCCATCCGGGTTCAATAAGCTGGAAGAACAGTGCGAGGAACAGAAGATTAAGGATGGCGATGCTGAAAAAGCGAAGGCCTATATCAAGACATGGCTGACAGAGAACTATACTTACAGTATGGATGCGCCTGAGCTTCCGCAGGGAGAAGATTTTGTTAAATATTTTCTATACGATACAAAAAGCGGGTACAGTATGCATTTTGCATCCGCTGCTACTCTGATGTTCCGGATGTTCGGGGTACCGGCGCGGTATGTGACGGGGTATGCCGCACCGAAGAATCTGTTTACCGCACAGCCTGACGGTACTTATACTGCGATTCTCCAGGAAGATAATTCTCATGCATGGGTGGAGATTTATGTGGAAGGAGAAGGATGGACACCGGTGGAAATGACGCCGGGAGCGCTCGGAACGGCGGAAGAAGTGGAATTCCAGGGAGAAGAGACTGAAAATGAAGGGACTCCGAAGGAAGAGCTGCCTGAGGAAGAGGAAAAAGATAACTTTTTAGGAAAAGTGAAAAATCAGGCAGAAGAAATTTGGGAAAAACTGATGAGTGGAAGCCTGGAATCTATCATTCATATGCTGGCTGTGGGAATTGCTTTGGCAGCGATTGTTATTGGTACCGTGCGTTATGGAAGACGTTACCGGAGAGATCATGGTTTTAATAAGAAACTTCCTGCCCAAGAGAGAATTGTAGATATTTTCGGAGCAATGTATCATTTACTGGTCAAAAAAGGAATGTCACCTGATGTGGAGTCGTTTTCTCATGAGTTCAGGGAAGAAATCAGAAGACGTGTGCCTTCGATTTCTGAGGAAGAATATGAACAGATAAGGAATTTGGTGCAGGAAAGCTGCTATGGACCGCAGAGACGGACAGAGAAAGATGTGGAGAATATGAGAGCGGTGCTTAAGAAAGTGACCGCCTCACGAAAAAGAAAAACCACCTTGACGAATTAACCGCAAAAGGGTACAATATCAAAAACGGTTAACCGCGGAATGAAAACGGGGCGATTTAGTGATTGCGGATATTTTAAAACAGAAGAAGGAAGAAAAAGGGATAACGACAGAGAAACTCTCCAGACTTTCGGGTGTACCGGTGGG
>JAXFTO010000046.1:0-2627 GCA_034176745.1 Bariatricus sp.
CCTGTGGCTGATTTACTGGTTCTTGCGTTGGCTCTGATTCTGGTGCAGGTTCTGCAAAGAATTGCAAATTAAATGGAATCTTGTTCTTTTTGATCATTGTGATACCTCTTCTTTCTGCGTTTTTACGTGTTCCCTCACGACAATTTGTTTTTTTGCGTGATTTACGACATTCCCTTGTCGGTGTTGCCAATGCGAATTTTTTATTGCGACTTCCCTGCCGCATATAAAAAACCGCCAAGATTTCTCTTAGCGGTTAGTTCCTAAAAATATTTGATACAACATCTACATCCAACAATTTCTTTTGCTTCTGCTCCAAATGTCTCACTATCTTTCGGAAACATCATTAAGCTGTCGCCAACTTCGAATGCATCTGCTATATTTAATGTTTTTCCGTCTATATTTCTATGAGTATGACGTACTTTCTTATCATTCATGGTAATCCATTTTTTCTTTGTTCTTCCTGACTGTACAGCATTAATATATTCTGCATAATTCAGACTTGTATTTGACTCGTTTTCAGCTACGAACATTGCCCTGTCTTCTGATGTATAGTACGGGTCCTGTTCATTATTTATGGTCGATTGAACAATTTCTTCTGAAAAATCTTTTGCGTAATTTTCCATATAATCGTCAATAGGCATATAATTTCCAACAACTGATAAATACGATTTCTTGACTTCTGTATTTATAAACCCGATTTCAGATATGTTGTACTTTTTAGCGGTAGACAAAAGAGCAAATAGCAAAAGCATCATATCTTCAAAACCATGTGCGGATTCAATGCGCTTTTCTATCTGCTCATCTGTAAGTTCCATCTCTCCGAAATACTGTTCATACGGAACAGAGCGGTTATTTATTTCATCGAAACCTCTAGTCATTCAACCACCTACTCACTGACAGGCTTTTGTTTGCTTATTCCGTCGATAATCGGGCTGTTTGTTATTTGGTCTGATTCATTACTCTGCAATTTTTCATCTTTTTCAGGGGTGTTCGCATTGTTCTTATCAAATAGTGATTTTTGGTACATCTCAACCATGTCTTTACTATCAGCCCATGTCTGTGCAACGTCCTCAAACAGATTAATTGCCTTTAATGCCTGCATGCCATTTATTCCATGGCTTACTAATGTAGCAAATGCTGTAGTCTTAACCGACAGCTCATATGACCTCTGCCGTGTAATCTTTGGCTGAACATCCTTATATTTCAGTAATCGCATAGGATTGTCTGGCTTTACTTTGGCAGAAGCATTTATTGCGGCTAATGCTGTCTTAACTTCTTCCATTTTGCAGTCTTCTATAATGAGTTGTTCTTTATTTGCTGCGCTATCAGCCGCCTCATATCCACTTCCAAGTGAAGTAGCACTTCCTGTGCTTCCGCCTCCAGAACTTTCATAGCGAATTGGCACATTGCATTTCTGCAATATTGTATTTCTTCTCGTTGTAATATTGTTGAGCATACCTTCGTAGTCATAATCAACAGAAAGTGATTTTGCCGTCGGCGTCTTTCCATCCTGTGTGGTGAAAGTCTGCATCCAGTCTCCACTCTTAGGCTTTACAACTCTTTCCTCCTGTGTTCCATCATCTTTGGTGATTATTTCTTTAGGAAACTCAATGTCTGTTGTCATCCATACGCACTGTGTATTTTGTTCTACATCGTTAGTAAAGTCAGATATGAGCAAATTCAAATTATCCATTTCGGAAATCTGTCTCTCAAAGCATCCCATGCGGTCATGAGACCTTATCCATTCTGTAATTGGAATCCTGTGCAAAGGATTTTCTTCACCGCTCCTGTTACCATGGTCCCATTTGTCAACTTCTTTTTCTTTGTTTCCATTGACAATTTTCGTGAGATTAACTATTTCATATCTCTCATTTTTCGAAAAGCAGGTGAAGTAGCTATTACCTGCATTATCTTTTCTAAAAGTAACGCCTAGCATCGGTCTGTGGTCTAAGTATCTGCTTGATTTAACTACAAATGCATTGCGTGGGTCAAGAACATTTACAGTAAAATAACTGTCTCCGTCCTCATATTCTGTGTTGATATCAACTATCGTGTAACCGATACCACATATCTCAATGAATCGTGCAAGCTGCTGTGTCTTTTTCTTTATCTGTTCTGCCTCATAGCACTCATTTAAAAGAGAAATAGCGGTCGCCTCTTCCGAAGTGCCGCTATCTTTCTCGCCACGCTGTACAAGTGTGATTGGATTTCCCCAGTTAAAACCTAACTTGAACTCGGTGATTTCATTGGCGATATTATCAACGCACCAACAGTCTATGTCTTTTCTATATGTCTTTTCCCTTGTTTTGCTCTGTAATCCTGCCTCGTAATTCAAAAGAAATTCGCAGTCGCTTTGATTCGGCATAAAATCAATCATGGCCTGTTTCAAAACAGATATTACATTTTCTTTTGTTATTTCCATGACATCTGTGAATATCTCTTTCCTTCCGAATTGCACGATTACACCGCCTTTCTTTTTGCATACAAAAAGCACCGCCATTTCTGACGATGCCTTTTCGGTGGATTTCCAAAATGAATTTTGCGCTTTTCCAATTATAAATATAATTGAAATGTGGCGAACATATCGAACAAGTTTTATTTTTCCATAAACCGATTGAAAGCCATTC
>JAXFTO010000047.1:0-19288 GCA_034176745.1 Bariatricus sp.
CAGATGTAGCAGCAAACTGCTGGGCTGTAAAACCAGAAAGAACAGAAAAATATTATGCATCAATTCCTTATTATGGAGATGCTCAGTGCGTGATCGTTCCAGAATCAAACACAGACATTAACACATTTGATGACTTAAAAGGTAAAAAAGTAGGATGTACAAACGGACAGGCTGCCCAGACTATCATTGAAAAAATGTCAGGTGAAATCGGATTTGAAGTTGTTCTTTATGAAGACAGTACAGTTGGTATGAATGATTTGAACCTTGGCAGAGTTGATGCATACGCTAATACAACAACAAATGTAAACAACTTTATGCATTACAATGATACCATTAAATTCCGTTTCCTTGATGAAGACCTTACAGCAAACAATGTAGCATACTTTATCCAGAAAACAGATGCAGGTAAGGAACTCTGCGATGAACTGAATGAAGTTCTTCAGGAAATGCTTGATGATGGAACCGTAGCAAAAATCACAGAAAAATGGATGTTTGCTGATATGACACAGTTGATTCAGGAATAATATAAAACAGGAAGATTGAGAAAAGTATGGGAACAGAAAAGCCAATGGTTAAGATTGAACATCTTTATAAAGAATTTGATTCAGATACAAAAGTGTTAAAAGATATCAATCTTACAATTAACAAAAATGAAGTAATTGCAATTCTGGGACCTTCGGGAACCGGAAAATCCACGTTGTTAAGATGCCTTAATTATCTTACGGTTCCTACAAAAGGAATTATTGAAATTGGAGACATCCGGATTGATGCAGAAAAACATACCAAGAAAGATGTGATTGAACTGCGTAAACATTCTTCTATGGTATTTCAGGGATACAATCTGTTTAAAAATAAAACAGCCCTTGAAAATGTAATGGAAGCGCTCATTGTGGTACAGAAAAAACCAAAAGAAGAAGCGGAAAAAACAGCCCTTGAGTTGCTGGAAAAAGTAGGGATGCTTGAAAGAAAAGATTTCTATCCTTCAAAGCTTTCTGGGGGACAGCAGCAGAGAGTTGGTATTGCGAGAGCACTTGCAGTAAATCCGAATGTGTTACTATTCGATGAGCCTACATCGGCTCTTGATCCGGAACTGGTAGGTGAAGTTCTGAATACGATTAAATCACTTGCCGAGGAAGGAACAACGATGATTCTGGTTACACATGAAATAGGATTTGCGCGCGAAGTCGCAACCAGAGTTTTATTTATGGATGGAGGGCAGATTGCGGCAGACGGAACTCCGGAAGAAATCATCGATCATCCTGAAAATGAAAGAATTAAACAGTTTTTGAATTTTATGGGAACGTAGCAAATAACACGGGGAGCACCCATTGGCACGGCAATTTTGCCGGACAAAGGGCACTCCCCGTGTTATTTGCTACGGTTTCTATTTTATGTTATACTTGTCAGAGTAAAAAGTAATAATAAAAGGGAAAATGCTCATTTACTTTCCCCATTAACTGACAAGGAGGAGTTCACAAGCGATGTCTAAATACATTTTACAAAAAGGCCGTCCTATCACTACAGAGGGCCGCTTAGAAAAAGAAATAAGAGTATATGATCAGCTGGATAGTCTGGGCATGGAGTATTGGCGGACAGATCATCCGGATGCAGAAGCGTACACTATGGAGGCGTGCAAAGAGATCGATGAAGTTCTTGGAGCAACTGTGTGTAAAAATCTGTTTCTTACCAATCGTCAGCATACCCAATTCTATTTATTGATGATGCCGGGAGATAAAGTTTTTAAAACGAAAGAACTCTCTTCGCAGATTGGAGCTTCCAGATTATCCTTCGCGAGTGGGGAAGAGATGGAAGAAATGTTGGACTGCACTCCGGGATCTTCATCTATTATGGGACTAATGAATGATAAAGAAAACCGTGTGCAGCTTTTGGTGGATCGTGATATTCTTCAGGGAGAATTCCTGGGGGCACACCCCTGTATCAACACTTCCAGTTTGAAACTGAGAACGGATGAAGTGTTTGGGAAATTTCTTGCAGCAGTGCATCATGAGAAAATAGAAGTAACGCTGATTGGAGCATAGGGGACGCAGTAAATGATATGATGATGATTCCGGCAGAGCATATTAAGAAATGGGGAATGTAATATGAGAAAAAATCTGTATTATACTTCATCGGATAATGTTACCACGATCCATGCGATTGAATGGATTCCGGAAACGGAGATTAAGGCGGTTCTTCAGATCAGTCATGGGATGGTAGAATACATTGGGCGATATGATCGATTTGCGAATTATTTAAATGAGTATGGAATTTATGTAGTCGGAAATGATCATCTTGGTCATGGAGAATCTGTAACCAGTGATGACAAACATGGATTTTTCAAACATCCGGATGGAAATGAATGCGTGATAAAAGATTTACATAAGCTGCGTAAACGGACGGAAAAGAAGTATCCGGATGTTCCGTATTTTATGCTGGGACACAGCATGGGATCATTCCTGATTCGAGAGTATATGATGGTGTACGGACAAGGACTTGCAGGCGTAATCGTTATGGGAACGGGCTCACAGCCGAATTCGGTTCTCGTACTGGGGAAAATTATCTGCAAGATCATGGCATCTTTTAAAGGATGGGAATACCGGAGTAAACTCATCGATCGGATGGTGTTTTCAGGGAATAATAAAAAATTTGAACCTGCACGGACACCGCAGGACTGGCTTACGAAAGACGAGAAAATAGTAAATGCTTATCGAGAAAATCCATGGTGCACTTTTACATTTACTCTGAATGGATTTTATCAACTGTTTCGTACGATACAGTTTGTGCAGAAAAAAGAAAATATTCAGAAGATATCAAAAGAACTTCCGATCTTTTTGGTTGCTGGCTGTGAAGATCCTGTAGGAAGTTTCGGAAAAGGTGTAAAGAAAGTTTACAAATCCTATGTGGATGCAGGAATCAAGGATGTGAAAATAAAGCTTTATGAAAATGACCGACATGAGATACTGAATGAAACGGATTACATGGTTGTGTATGAAGACCTGAGAAAATGGATGGAAAAGTAAAAGGAAATCTTATTTTTGAAAAATAGTACTTGCCAACTCGAATTTTATGTGCTATTGTTAATGCAATCTAAAAACATTGCAGAACTCAATTCCGTATACAGATCATATGAATCCAGGATTCACTCTGAACGGTTATAATTATTTCAAACCCATTATAAAAACAAGAAATCAAAAAATATATATTCTTTGTTGGCGTACAGTTTTGTACGCCATCCAAAGACAGATATTATGCTGTCTCAATTACCATATCGTAATGTCCGGAGATTCATTATCCGGAGTCAATCAATTACCACATGTAATCATAAACACAAAGGGGAAAGTGCGGATAAAATTAAGAAAAGCAAAGCAGCTTTTATGCACGCTTTTCTGGTGCATAATGCTGGCTGCTTTTGGGGGACAGGCTTTACCGGTTTTGGCGGCAGAAACAGGGACTTACCAGCCGGACAAATTATGCAGTATGACGCTGAAGCTAGAGAATCTGAATACTCCCATGGAAAATACAGAATTTGAAGTGTATCAGGTGGGAGAAGTGCTGGAAGGCATGAATTTGGAATTTCAGTGGCTGGACTGCTATCGGAGTATGGGGATCTTACCGGATCAGCCGGTCTATGCAAGTGATGCCGAAGAAGCAGTATTGCTGCTTGAAGAGGTGGTGGATCAAAATACGCTTATCTGCAGGGCAAGGGCGAATGAAGAAGGCAGGCTGCAGATAGAGAATCTGGAACAGGGAATTTATTTTGTGAAGCAGTATGATCCTGAGGAGTATGGAAAAGTATCGCCGTTTCTGGTATTTCTGCCCTATGGTCTGGAAGAAAAATGGATTTACGACCTGACAATTTTCCCAAAGGCAGAACGCATTGAGGTGAAAACGGAAATCAATACAGAATCTGCAGAAGCAGTCGGAACCGGTGATATGAACGGAAAACCGTTCTATATGGCACTTTTGGGAGCAACGCTTGCGGTGATGATTCTGATGATAGGGAGGACGGAAAACGCGTGAAAAAGAAAGTGTCCCTGGTTCTGTTCATCTTGATTTATCTGATCTGTGTGGCAATCATGGATTACCCCTTTGTGGCACGGATCCATAATGAGAAGGTGCAGGCGGTGGCGGTTCTGGATTATGAGGAAAGAGCGGAAAAGCTCAAACAAAGAGAATGTGAAGCGGAGCTTTTGAAGGCAGAAGAGTATAACAAGATGTTATCAACCGGAATGGGACAGAAGTTAGGAGATGCCTTTGGTAAGACCGAAGAAAATAATGACGAGTATGAGAATATTTTAAATACCACTGGCGATGGTATCATGGGATGGATCGAAATTCCGGCGATACAGGTGACACTCCCGATTTACCATGGAACTTCGGAAAAAATTCTGCTGAAAGGAGCGGGGCATCTGGAAGGGACGTCTCTTCCGACAGGCGGGGTGGATACGCACACAGTGATCTCGGCACATAGGGGGATTCCGAGTAAGAAGATGTTTACCGATTTGGATCAGATAGGCGAGGGAGACGTGTTTTACATCCATATTTTGCAAAATGTACTTGCCTATCAGGTGACGATGGTAGAGACGGTAACGCCGGATGATATTGAAGCATTAGCAATTTCACCCGGAGAAGAGCTGGCAACACTGGTGACTTGTACGCCTTATGGAATGAACACGCATCGGTTGTATGTGCATGGGAAGAGGATCGCATATACGGAAGGTCTGAAGCATGAGCAGGAAGAATCAGGCAGAAGAGGATTTCTTAGAAATTATTGGTGGGTGATACTGTCTGCGGTGATGACGGTGTGGATGGGGATTTTAGTGAGCTGGTATTGCCGAAATGAGAAAAAAGAAATACGAAGAAAAGGAGGAAGAAAAAGAAGACATGGGAAGAAGAAAATGGTTGGGAAGACTAATGGCAGGAATACTTGCAGCATTTATGCTCCTCCAGTCGGTTCCCGAAATGCGGGCATCGGAAGAAGACACGGCAAAGTGGACATTTGATGCCTATTATGTAAATGAACAGAGCCTTTACGATACCCGGAAGACGGAAGATTTTACATTGAAATACCAAATGGAATTCCACACAAGCCAGGATTTGGAAGAAGGAGCAGTGGAAATCAGAATTCCCGGTCTTTTGTTTACCTACCGGGATGGGACGGAGATTTTTCCGACGGATATTGCAGTTCCGGGAGGAACACCGGAGCAGATAAATCCGGGAAAGAATACACCATTTAATTATTACATGGATGGTAGTGACCTGGTGTTTTTCAATTATAAGGCAATCGTGTCAGGCAGTAATGCTGCATTCCAGATTCTGTATAAGAATCTGGAAGTTATGAAGATTGTAGATATGACGACATGGTCTTTGAAGCCGCAGATTCGGGTAAAAACCGGAGATAAGGTGGAAGAAAGAGAGCTGAGAGCTCTTACGGGAACGGTTGACACTTATGCAAAGCTGAACACGGTATCAAAAAACGCTTACGTAGGAGGGCAGAGTTATACGCCCGGATTATATACCAAAAAGCAGGTGAGCTCCTTCATTTCAGGTGGACTTCCCGAAGAGTATGAACAGAATTTTGAATCCTACAGATTTGCAGTATGGGAAGTAAAGGCAAGCGGCGGTGGAACGCAGCCTTTCGAGTTAGTGGTAAAAGAAACTCCGTCGATTGAAGGAAATGCATCGGGGAAACTGGTCGGAGTGAAGGGAAAGAAGGGATTCCTGGTAGAGGAAACAGATATTGGTTCGCAGACGGCGAAGATTCAGATATCGGGCAACCCGGGTTCCTGGTCGGGGAGCCTGTATGTGGTGACAGCCTATCCGGCAGAAGAGATTTCAGCAGGTACCGTTCTTGAAAATGAAGTTGAGGTGGAACTGACGCCTTATGACAGAAAGGATCCGGCGATAAGCAAGAAAGATCATGCCTCATGGATTTTTGAAGAATATGAGTGGAAGTATCCGGGAGATATCATTCGGATTCAAAAAGAACAGGATCAGACCTATGAGAGCTGGCTTGAGATTTACCGGTTTGCAAAAGTGAACAGGGAAGATAAGGGGGACTTCTCTTTTGTGACGGAAAGTACATGTCGGGGATATGGGATGACGCATATTACTTCGGGAACGGATATCGGAACTTATGAGGAAGGCGCTTCTTATACGACTGCAACAGCGGACGATAAAGTTGTAGCATATATCTCTTCTTCCGAAGATGCCAGAGAATTGACTGGAGAAGACTATTATTTTAAGGAAGTTCAGATTACGCAAAAAGATTATGGGTATGATGTTTGGGAAAATGATTTTAGTGCGCCGGAAAATGCCGATGGCGTTTCACAAACCCTTTCTATTTATGCCGTTTTTGCGGATGTTCATCCGGCGGACCAAAGTGAAGACGCATGGGAATATGTTGCTGATGTGAAGTGGGACGATTCAGGAGAAATGTCGTATCGATTTACCGAAGAGCAGATAGAGAGGAAGCCATGGAAGGTAAAGGCTGTACATACAAGCATCAATTATCAGACGAGCTGTAAGATCAGCGTAAAACTTCGGCTTCGATATAATTCTCCGGTCATGGAAGAGCTTCTGCTGGAAGATCCGGATCAGATTACCGTGAAAAATATTTCCCGCATAGAAGCTGAAATGATCGATGAAAACCAGGAACAGGAGGAAGAGAAAAGTCCGGTGCAAATGACGATGGAAGATGATGCGTTTGCCAGACTTACCGGACTTTTGGTGAATGCAGCTTCTTATAAAACTGCAAAGACGACCAATGATGCAGTTAATGGAAGAGCAGTTGTGGAATATTGTCTTACCGCTCATGACGGATATCTGGTGGAAAATGAAGAAGATGCAGCGTATCTAAGGAGTAATAATGTGCCCTCTCCGAGCAGGAAATCCGTAGTGTTTTATGATCTTCTGCCGTTAGGGATGCGCTTTGATCCGTCGGAAAAGGTGACGGCAGGAAGGCTTAAGAATCTTGGATATTCCGGTATTTACAATACTCCAAACAGCTGGGATACCTCGCAGGTAGAAGTGAAAGTGGATTCCGAGAAGGACATCATCGAGAATTACAAAGGAACAGGAAGAACGATGGTGATCTTTCATGTGACCTACCTGGGAGCAGATGCTTCCGTTGTGACAAGAAGGGACAGCCGGTACACAGACTGGATGGAAGGTTGGGGAGTCAGTTTTCAGGCATATTATGACTGGAAAGATGAACAAGTCAGCCAGGCGGAAGCAAATATCAGCGCGTTTATGCCGGAAGCAGAAGACGATACACCGCTTCTTGGAAATGAGGATGAGGTCGCATGTGATGACGGAGTGATCGTGCCGGATACGTTTGCAGAAGATTACCGATGTCTGGGAAGCGATATCAATCAGGATAGAATCACGGATATTCGGAATGTCCTTTATGCAAGAACACTGGCGCCCGAGGATATTGCGCTGGCTTCTCAGTCGGATATTCAGAAACTGGTTCGGGCAGATGAAGACCGGTTCGGGGTATACCGGAAAAGCGCAAGCGTTTCTCCGACAGGCGGTTATACCTATGACATCACCGTGACAAATACTTCAGCGCAGCCAATGGGCAGTATCGTAATCTATGACAGGCTGGAGCACGCAGCGACAGATAGAAGAGGTGTGCAAGGAGAACTTGAGTTTGAAAGCAATTGGTGGTACGGAACTTATCAATCTTTGATTCTGGATGGACTTAACGGACAGGAAATTGCTCCTGTAGTCTATTTTAACGAAAGCAGGGATGCGGTGATTTCTGAAGGGACGCAGTCACCGGATGAGGTACTTACCCGGGAAAATGGATGGATCCGGGCTGAAATCTGGGAAGAAATGGGGAAGCAGGTGCAGGATGTAAAAGCGATTGCAGTTGATATCAGCAGGAAGACGGATGGAGAGGATTTTGTTCTGGGACATCTGGAGTCGGCGACATTTCAGATTAAAATGACAGCACCGGAAACGGTGGAAGAGGGCATGAATTTTGCATACAATAACCCGGCATTTTATTCGGTGACGAATATGAATGGGGAAGATACCGCACAGACGGTAAACGGGAATTCGGTGAAGGTTTCACTGGGTGGAGACGATATTCTGGAAATAGAAAAATGTTTCTTGGGAGAAGTCCCGGATGCAGCAAAAAATCAGGAATTTGAATTTACGCTGCAGAAAATAGACGAACAGGAAATCCGGAAATTCGCTAATCAGGAGTATCAGTTGTGGAAGAAAAATGCAGGAGACGAATGGGAGCAGGAAGAAGGTCTCTTCGCAACAGATGCAGATGGAAGGATGTCACTGAAAGCAGGAGAAAAAGCGATATTTTTTCGTGTGAAAGATGTAGGGAATATTCAGATCTCCGAAGAAGAGAATCCTTTTTGGGAGGAAACGCAAACGGAGACGAGTGCGGAGCTGGAAGGCGGAATGAAAAGAATGGTTCGGGTAGCAAATGCCTATCGGCCTGTGCTCTATGTACAAAAGGAACTCTCCGGCGTTCCAGAGGAAATTATGACGGACGAAGAAACATTTACCTTTCAGATTCTTGCGAACGGAGAACCTCTTTCTGATGCAGAATTCTGGTATGTGGACAGTGTTCGTATGGATGGAGGAATCCCGCAGAAAGTGCTGACCTTAGGCCTTAATGGAGTGGGAAAGACGGATGAGAAGGGACGGTTTTCCATCCGGAAGCAGGAGATTATTGCTTTGTTCCCGGGAAAGAACGGAACTAAATATACTTTAAAAGAAATGAAAGATGACGATTGGATCTGCAAAACAGATACGGTGGAAGGAACGCTGGAAAGTCAGGGTACATCTGAAATTATCACAAATTTTTATCGGTGGAAAGAACTATATCTTACCAAGCAGATCACGCATCAGAACGCAGAGGAATGCGTGCAGGAGTTTAAATTCAGGATTACAGATGAAAAGGGAAATCCGATTAGGGGGAATAGATGGGTATTACTTGAAAATGATGTGGAAACCAAGACATCTGGAGTCCTTGATGCGGACGGAATATTTTCCTGTGCCTGCGGAGGAAGAACGGTAAAAATCGAAAAACTGGAAGCTGGAGAAATCTATATTATAGAAGAAATAGAAAGCGGGGATCTTTATGAGAAAGTGAATCAGGGACTTGAAAAAGTGACTATGCCTTTGTACAGCAGTAAAAAAGCGGTGATCCTTACAAATGACTATGTGAAACGATCGTTTTCTATATCAAAAACAGTTTTGTATGATATAACTGATACGGCAAAAACAGAGGAATTAAAAGAGAAACAGTTCACAATGACGGTGACTGTGGGAGGAGAGATTTTGAAGAATTATCCATATTCTATTCTGGAAAATGGAGAGGATACCGGGGAAGTCGGACAGACGGACGATGAAGGACAGTTTTTCTTAAAGGATAACCAGACCGCGTATTTCAGCGAAGCGGGAAATCGGGGAGATATCGTTACGGTAACTGAGACGCAGGATACTTCCTATCCGCAGATTTATCCGTTGGCAAAAGCACCGGCAAGGGAGATTCTTCAGGAAGATGCCAACATTTCCATTATCAATGGAAACGGAGGGCTTTTGATTGGAAAATCTTTCGTAGGCATGGACGAGGATGCACGGGAATATATAGAAATTCTAAAAAATGATTCCGCTAAACGGAAAAAACATTCTGTCAGATTAGCACTTTATGTAACTGATAGAACAGGGGATACGACGCAGTGGCCAAAAGCTATGACAACCGTATATGCGATTAACCAGGATGGAACCGTAGAGAACAAAACGTGGCTTCCGGAAGGTGGAAATTGGGATGGAAGAATTGAAGTAGAACCGTGGAGCATGATTTATATTGCGGAAAAGAAACTTACAGGTGCGATATCCTACTCGGTCTGTGAAAGAGAGGAGGATCGGCATCAGATCAGGGAATGGGAAGAAGGAAAATATATCTCGATCAGTCAGGAAACTCCGCAGGGAGATCTGCCTGCGCAGGGTATTATAAAAGAGAACCCGGTGGCAATGATCGTAAATAAGATAGAATGCGTGAACCCGGTAGGGAGCACAATCGAGAAAAGAATGCAGATTGGCAGCAAAGATGTACCGGAAGGCGCAAGACTTAGCTGGCGGGTGGAGAGATATGACGGAACCGGATGGAGACCTGCGAAAGGCGTTTCCTATCTGACTTTCGATGGCGGAGGACTTACCTCTGACAGAGTGCTTCAAACAACGGAAGATGGAAAAATTCTGCTTACAAAAACCGCAAATGAATTTCCTTTCGTAAGATTTCTGGACGAGGAAGTGAGACTGAACTTATACCAGGAGTCTGAGGAAGGAGATTTGAGAATTGTGGAAATCATGGAAGAATCCGATGAGGACTGGGGATATCTGGTCGGATACGGAACCGCAGAGAATTTTGTGGAGTACAGTTTAGATCAAAAGCCGGAAGACGCAATGGCATTTGTGAATGCAAATTGTGGTGTTCCCATAGAAATAGAAAAGCAGATGGAAGAAAAATCGGAAACTGTTTTTACTATGTTTTTGAGGCAGGTGGTTTCGGCATCATGTGATTCTATAAAGAAAACAGATGATATTGTGGCAGATCAGGCGGCAAGAGGTATTCCGTATCAGATCTATGACGGTGGCACGGGAAAGCAGATTGGAGACGGCGTGACGGGAACATTGGGAGATTTTATTTTAAAAGCCGGACAGTATGCCCGTTTTGAACTTCCCGGGGATACCGTTTGGACCGTATCAGAACAAGAAAAATCATCGTATACGCTACAGGATTTGTATGGTTCTTCCGTGACAAAAACGAAAAGATTAGCGGCAAACCTAATGCTGGTATCTCAGACAGTCCCGGAAGATCAGATTGAAGACATTGCAATTACCAGGAACATGATGACAGTGGTGGATGCAGCAACTCGGAAGACTGTGAGTATGACACAGGGGGATGTGGTGATACCTGAGATGATTCTTCTTGATAACAAGGTATACCGGGTGACGGGAATTGCAGATGAAACATTCAATAATCGGCTGATAACAGGAATTACATTTCCAAAGACGCTAAGGACGATTGGAGCAAAGGCATTTTACCAGTGTTCGAGCCTGACGAAAGAACTTGTGCTTCCGGAAGGCCTGACTACGATAGGAGATTTCGCATTTGGTGCGTGTAAGGTGATGGAAGGAGAACTTGTCATACCGGATACAGTGGTAAGTATTGGAAACTCTGCTTTCTGGGAATGCAGGAGTTTGAGCGGAGAATTAAAGATACCAAAGTCGGTGAAATTTATTGGAAATCGTGCATTCAGTGTATGCATGAAACTTACTGGAACACTGGTACTTCCAGGAAGCGAAGCAACCTTAGGAGAAGAAGTATTCAGCAATTGTCATGGCATTACAGAAGTCATTGTCCCGGAAGATGTTACCAGGATCGAGAACTATACCTTCTATGCCTGCAACAGCCTGAAAAAGATCAAAATTCCGGATAGTGTTACTTATATTGGAAACTATGCATTTTGCTTATGTGAGTCATTAGAAGATCTGGAAATCGGAAACAGTGTGGAAACGATAGGAAGTAATGCTTTTAAGTGGTGCGAAAGCCTGACAGGTCAGTTAAGATTTCCGGCAAGTGTGACAACAATGACCGGAAGTATTTTTTACGGATGCAAAGGGCTGGATTCTATTTATATCGATAAACCTAAGGGATCGGTGGAAGGCTCACCATGGGGATTCCCGAAAGGAGAGAAAGGTATTTTATGGAAAGAAGAGACAACATCATAAGAAGAAAATGGATTGCAGTGGTACTTGTCTTTCTGTGTTTGCTGGCCTTGTGTCATCCTGCTTCAGTTAACGCGATAGATGTTCCGAAGGTGACTTTTGAAAATGTCAGGAATGAATCTCCGGATCTGTTTATAAAAAAACAAGTGAAGACCGGAGTGGATGGATATGATGTACCCGAAGATCAGGAGTTTTTATTTATATTAAAACTGAATGGAGAACTTGCAAAAAGGCAGGCATACAGGGTCTTTGATGAAATCGGAGAAGAAGTTTTTACATATGATATTTGGGGGAACAGGAAGGCATTTCAAACAGGAAGATCCGGAGAATTTTCGCTCCTTGCGGGGCAGACGGCAATGTTCGAATATGTGGGACAGGGAGTAACATATGAAGTGACAGAGCAGCAAATAGAAGACTATATTCAGATTTTGCCGGAAGGAGGGGCTGCAGCGACAGGAACGGTGCAGCCTTCAGGAGCCCTGGTGAATTTTACGAATCTATATCTTCCGAAAAGTGCGGCAGATACGTCAAATCTAATCGTTCGAAAAAGCATTTCTTTTCCCGAGGGATATGAAATTCCTGAAACTCCTTATTTTAGCTTTCAGTTAAAACTTGACGGGAAAGTTTATTCGCACGAAAAATATGAAATCAGAGATATGAAAACCGATGAATTTCTTGAAGAAAAGATGACGGATTCAGAAGGGAAGTTTCTTTTGAAAGGCGGATGTATGGCCGTTTTTCGGAAAATTCCGACAGATATAGATTATTTAGTCGAAGAATTTCAAGTGGATGGATGGAATATTACCGGAGATGCTCTGGCAGAAGGAACGGTAACAGCTCCGGCGACTATCGTGAATTACAATAATCGAAATGCTGCTTTTGCGGTCAGCAAAGAGGTGGAAGGAGAAAAGGATTGTCTAAAAGAATTTGAATTTCTCTTAACGCGCGCTGATCGGTCGGTATGGGCGGGTGCCCCTTATTATCTGTATCGTACGACAGACGGAAAACTGGAAGAAGAACAGATGAAAACCACAGAGGATAATGGAACATTTCTATTAAAAAGTGGACAGACCGCAATTTTTTGCGGTGCGAAAAAGGGAGAGATTGTTAATATCATGGAGAAGGCGGATCCCGATTATGAGCAGATTCTTCCTGCAAACCCTGGCGGCTATAAAGAAAAAATGGTCGCAGACGGCGTAGAGATTCTTCCTTTTATTAATAAGAAGACACTGAATAAAGGAATCCTTAGTGTGTCAAAAAATGTGGAAAATGTGAAGAGCATGGCAGCGTTTGCGGAGGATGAGTTTCACTTCATATTATATAGAAGGAACACGGATGAAGGTCAGCAGGAAGGGTATGAACCGGTGGGAAATGCTCTCTATACATTGCACACCGGAGAGGCGGAAGTTACAGGGCAGACGAAGGAAGATGGAAGTTTTTCCATAAAGGCAAATGAAACTGCCAGATTCCAGGGACTTCGCTATGGGGAATATAAAGTAGAAGAAACTGATCTCTCCGTGGAATATGTGGCGAAAGATGCAGTTCTTAGCCAAGAGGGATTTTTGACGGAAGACGGCCTTGAGTTTACCTTTGTGAATCTGTATTTATGCAAAGAGCTGGATCTGTATCTGACAAAGAAAAACAGGGATGAGGCACTTCTTTTTGGGGCAGCTTTCATGCTTTATCGGGATGCAGAACTTAGGAATCCTATTCGGGAAGAACCGTTCATAAGTGGGGAGGACGGAACATTATGCATGCCGAATCTGCAGGCGGGAACCTATTATCTGGCAGAAATTCGTTCGCCGGAAGGGTATCGTCTTCTGGGGAAGCCGATAAAAATAGATATTGTACGAAAAGGGGCCAATATGAAGCTTTCTGTTGATGATAATCCGACGGGGACCGATGCGGCCGGACAGATCTATACGAAGATTTATGCGAATCAGGACGATGAAGTATACCTGACTGTTTACAACAGCAGAAACTTTTTACTTCCGGTGACAGGAGGCAAAGGGGTTATATGGATTGTGACGATTGGGGTGATCGGCGTACTGACAAGCATATGGTCTTATATAAGGTGGAATTCGCATATGGATGCGAGGACACTGAAAAGAAATCAAAAAAGAAAAAGGAGAAAAAGACAATGGTAAGAAACAGAAGGATGAACATGACAATGAAAGGAAGAAAGGACAGAAGAATGAAGGAAAGACGAATGAAAGAAAAAGGTATCGGAAAGAAAATGAAATGGGCAGCAGCCGCCATGGCGTTTACACTGGTGGGAGCAAATGTGGCTGGAATGGCAGCGACACCTATGGTGTATTTAAGAGCAGCAGATACGACACATTCCATTATAGATGGAAATAGTCAGGCAGGAAGTCTTCTTATTACAAGAAAGAGTAAAAGTGCAGACGGTACTGCAGATACTCCGCTTGCCGGAGCAAAATATTCCATTTACAAGATTATGAGTATTACTCCGGGAAGCACACCGGGAGAGTTTGCAAAGTTTGAAAAAGTATCTGTGTTCAGTGAGGTGTTAAGCGGAGTTACCCCGGATGCGTTATATGGAACCTATTCTGCTGCAGAACTGGATGCGCTTGCAATCGATTTGGAAAATGCAGCAAAAAGTCAGACACCTGATGCCACGGGTACAACTGCAGCCGCTACGGGCAGTTATCGATTCGAGAATCTGGATCTGGGATATTATCTGGTTGTAGAAACAAAAGCGCCGGATGGCTATGTGGCCGGAAAACCATTTCTGGTATCCGTTCCATCTACAGATAATTATCTGACAGGTGCAGCTGGAACCGAATGGCTGTATGACGTGGAAGTAACACCGAAGAGTGCGGAAATATCCATTGACAAAAATCTGGCCGAAGGAGAAGATGGCAGTGTGAAAGAAGGAGATTATGTACAATATGTAATCGAAACGACAATCCCGGAATATACAGAAGACTATGCGACACCTAAATTTATCATCAAGGATGTAATGAGCGACGGACTTGAGATTCAGAATGATACGGCGCATCCGGTGAATGTTCAACTGGACGGAACAAGTGTAACGGCAGCAGAAAATACATTTTCCATCATAGCCGCAAATAAAACCGGAGAGGAGGAGGATATTCAGATTAGTTTTCAACCGGATTATATCCGTCAGAACCTGGGAAAATCTGTTCAGGTTACCTATTTCGCAAAAGTTGGTGAGAAAGCAGTTATGGGAAATTCAGGAAATCCCAACCGGGCATTTCTGGAATACCATAACAAACCGGATACAGATGCCAGGGCCGAATCAGCCGAAGTAAAAGTATACAGCTTTGGAATTGAGGTAGAAAAATTTGCAAAACCCGGAACTGCATTAGCCGATGCGACATTTGAGCTCTATTCTGATGCAGATTTGACAGAGGAACACAAAGTAGGAACTTTAGTTTCAAACGAGGAAGGACTCTTAAACTTCAATCGCCTTGATAAAGGCATCTATTATCTGAAAGAAACAAAATCCCCGGCAGGCTATACTTTGCTTGCAAATCCAATTAAAATAGAAATTACAGCAGATGAAATCGGTAATCTGGCATCCGGAACATTTACCCTGAAAGTAAATGACAAAGAGATCACAGCATCTGAAGGAAGATTTGTGACAAGATTTGATGTCGCCACAGGTGTATCTACGGTTGCAGTAGAAAATCAGAGAGGTTTTTCTCTTCCGGCAACAGGTGGAATGGGAATTGCACTTTTCCTTGGAATCGGAGCTGCGGGAATGATGATGTTAACGATTGTAGTTGTAATAAAAGCGAAAAAAGGCGATTCCTTTAAGTAAATGCATTATTTTAAAACCATTCGTTTACAGTAATTTACAATTCGCTTGAATAATGTTATAGTGAATATAATAAGAATTGCGAATAGAGTGAATTATGGGATTCACATTGAATAACATGAGATGGGGTTACTAGACGAATGGAAGAAAAAAATCGATTCAGTAAATTACTGAACAATTTGATGACGGAAGCTGAGCTTAAGAACAATACCCTTGCACAGGAGCTTCAGTATGATGTATCGTACATCAGCAAATGGGTTAGCGGCAAGATGATTCCGGCCGAAAAGTCAGCGAAGAAGATATTGGACGGAATCAGTAAGTGTGTTGTAAGTAATGCAAGTGAGTTAGGACGGAAAAGTCTCCTTGCAGATTACCAGGTGGAAACGCTTGACGATCTGAAGAATGCTATTTTAGATAATTTGCAGGCAGAGTATGACTATGTGTGTGATATGAAGAGGAACACGGGAAATGATGTGGCACCGAAAACCTTGTTCTTCCCGGAACTGAATCTGTCCCAGTACATAGCGAAGATGCATCACCCGGTACTTCGAAGGGTAAATTCACTGAATATCGTTGCGGTTATGGATCTTATGACGATAAATCATGAGCATCGAATTCAGTTTACAACGATCGAGAATGAGCACATTCCGGATTCCAGAGGGTATCCGGATGTACATTATTCAATGATTTTAAATGTACACCCGGACCAATGGGATTATCTGTATGATACACTTTTCATGCTTCATCTGCTTACAGAAAATACATCTGTTGATTTCCGGCTTTATGGTGATGAACAGGCAGCAGGCAGACTGATCTTTGCTACAAAAGATGATTTTATGATTTCGGGACTGTTGGTGAACAGAGACAGATGTATTTCGGTAGTGGTCAGTGAGGAAGCTGATAATTGCAATGTCATTTATAAAAATATGACAGCATTATGCAATAAAGAACGATTATTTTTCCGCAAAGTATTGATGAGTGATATCTTGTTAAAACATGATTATGTACATAATCTCCTGTCACCGAATCTGAGATGGGTCATCGGGCACTTGACGGAGCATTTTCTTCCGGATGAACTTTTTGAAGAAATTCTGGACGAATTGAATCTTACCGGCAAATTGATGACGAGTGTTGAGATGGTTCGAAATACGCATCGGCTTGCAAAAAAAGTGTTGGAAGAATCACATATCCGGATGATGATTTATGAGACGGCGTTCTCACACCTGGTTACAGCACACAGTGTGGATTTCTATAATCATAAGGTTTATCTGAGTGCGGAGCAGAGAATGAAATATATGAAGCACATGCTGGCTTTGTGTGAAAATTATGAAAATCTGGAAATCCGTCTGGTTTATGGCAAATTTATTTCTGATTTTGAATTTGCGGATGATCAATGTATCTTTCTGTCGGATACGATTTCCTGCATACGGCTGAAAAATGTGGGAAGTCAGAACAATCTGATGCTTGTGAATCGGTTTGATATGCAGAAAATACTGGAGAAGTCATTTGAAGTGTGCTGGGATTATGGAGAGAACGTTGTGATTTGCGAAAAAGAAGCCATTATTGATTATGTAAAGCATATGATGCACGGAATGGAAATGGTCGTGGAGATGGAATAAGCAGAAATAATATGGCGCGATGTGAATAAATGGAAGCGTGTAATTCGAAATGAATCACATGCTTTCATTTTTTTGTCAAAATGATTCCCGTGTGTTCCTGTTTACGCTGTGCTACACTGGTAACAGTTTTTACAGCAAATACAGAAAATACGAGAAGGAGTTAGTTATGATGAATATGAATGAGAAAATGACCGGGAAACCAAGTGTAGATCGTCCGTGGATGAGATATTATCCGGAAGCGTTAATAAGTGGATTACAGGTACCGGAGTGTACGGTCAATGAATATTTGAAAATGAATTGCCCGGGTGATGAGGTTGCGGCGATGCATTATTACGGGGCGGATATTCTCTGGAGGGACGTATTCGAGAATGCAGAAGCAGCAGCGCGTTCCCTGCGTGCATTGGGATTTGGAGAGAAGGACCAGATTCCGGTATTCCTGCGTTCGGTTCCGGAATTTGTGTATCTGCTTCTGGGTGCAGAGAAGATCGGTGCGTCCCTGCTTTGCAGAGATAATACGTTGGAAGAAAACGTTGAAGCCGTTGCTAAATCCGGTGCGAAAGCGATCATAGCACATGATTTTCTTCAGCAGAATGAACTGGAAGCATATCTGGCTGGAAGCCAGACGAAGAAAGTGGTTCTTGTGAATCCCTGCAATTCCTGCAAAAGGAGCGATATGCCGGATCATATTCAGAAATGTCTGGACAGCAATTATGCCGGTCAGGAAGCGCATGGACCGGCAGCTATGAACTGGGATGAATTTGTGGAACTTGGAAACGAATATACCGGAACGGTAGAAGCACCGATGGATGTGAACCGTCCGCTGCTCCGCGCATATACAAGTGGTTCCACCGGCCCGTCAAAACAGGTGATCCATTCTTCTAATACTATGATCGGAATCATTCATCAGATGAATTTCTATGCAGGTTCCGACTCGTTCCGCCCGACCTGGCTGGTGACAGGGCTGCCGCCTGCACTTGTAGCGGTGGTTGTGTCCATGGTATTAATGCCGCTGGCATCCAACAAATTGTTGATTTTGGATCCGTTCTGCGATCCGATCGATGTAGATCTGGAAGTAATGCGTTATCGCCCGAATGCATGGCCGACGATTCCGATGTTCATGGAGATCCTTATGTATAACGGCCGTGTTCCGGAAGATTACGATATGTCACATTTGCTTGCTTCGGGAGTGGGATGTGAATCCTATAATAATAAGCAGATCCGAAATGCACAGAAATTCCTGAATGCTCATAACTGTAATGTCCGATTTACGGTTGCATATGGATGCAGTGAAGCCGGATCCAATATGACCCTTCCTATGTCAGACAAGGAAATGGCAAACGGTAATGTCGGCATTCCGCTTCCGCTGAGCATGATCAGCATCTTCAAACCGGGAACACAGGAAGAACTGGGGTACAATCAGCTTGGAGAGATCTGTGAATGCGGTCCGGGTGTCATGCTCGGATATGATACAGAAGAAGCAACAGCGGATGTGCTTCAGAAGCATGCGGATGGAAGAATCTGGCTTCATACAGGGGATATCGGATATATGGAAGAAGACGGAAACGTACATGTATTTACCCGTGGAGCAGCACCACGCTATGGCGGAGGTGATCTGGCAACGCTTCAGATGGAAAATCTGGTTGCAGATGCAAATATCGCAGGAATCCATGATGAATTCTTCGTGGTGGCTCCGGACAACAAACATAGTGGATATTACCTGCCATATCTGTATGTCATGTTGGAAGATGGATATTCGGTTGAAGATGTTGAAGATGAAATCCGGGCATGTCTTGAGAAGCATATGCAGCCGGTTCGAATCACAGAATTGCCGGAGCGTCCATTCTTCCACTTCAAAACCAATCGTCTCGGACTTAAGAGCGAGATTCTGGCAAGCGGATTCGGAGAAGAAAACAAGAAAAAGGAAAAGAAAGAAAAGTATGCATAGTTTGTCGGCGGACAAATTGGAGTATCACCCGGTCGGAAAAAGTGACAACATTTTGTGGAATAAATTGGGTATATTTTCGCTTGAAAACAAATAGGAATCATGCTAATCTTAAAGTAGCATTTCTGCGCCGTTTACTGCATCCGGAGGGGGTAACTA
>JAXFTO010000048.1:0-2118 GCA_034176745.1 Bariatricus sp.
AAGGGAGTTATGGATAACGGATATGGAATGTTTCGGGATATGCTTGCATATAAGCTGGAAGATAGAGGAAAGAAGCTGATAAAGGTCGACCGGTTTTATCCATCCAGTAAAACCTGCAGCAAATGCGGAAAGATCAAGAAAGAATTGTCACTGTCAGAACGGATCTATGAATGTGAGTGCGGGAATCGGATGGATCGGGATGTGAATGCAGCGATCAATATCCGAGAAGAAGGAAAAAGAATTTTATGCGCATAACTGCGCCTAAAAAATGCCCGTAACCGGGCAGAAAAGAACCGCGGGGCACGCGGGGATAGCTTATTGATACTTAGCCCTATCGGGCTATTGAGTAAGAAGCCCCTACTTCAAAGCTTTAGGGATTAAGTAGTGGGAGCGTGTTACATATGTGATTACAGATGCAGAAGGAATTCATGCTCGTCCGGCAGGAGAATTAGTTAAAAGCAGCAAAAGCATTTGAATGTAGTATTAAGCTTACAAAAGAAGGTAAAACCGGTGATTGTAAGAAAATTTTTGGAATTATGGGACTTGGAGTTAAGAAGGATCAGGAAGTAACCATTACGTTTGAAGGAGCAGATGAAGAGGCCGCATATGAAGCAATCAGCAAATTTATGAAAGAGAACCTGTAAACCTTTGAATTTAGGAGATATGGACGATGCAGATATATAAAGGAAAAAGTGTATTCGGCGGAATTGCCATAGGAACAATTTGTGTTTATAGTAAAGCAGAACAACAGGTAAAGCGGTTAAAAATAGAGAATGTCGAAAAAGAAGTAGAGCGTTATCATGAAGCGACAGCAACTGCAATTCAGCAGCTCCAGAAATTATATGATAAGGCATTGAAAGAAGTCGGCGAGGCAAATGCGGCAATTTTTGAAATTCATCAGATGATGTTGGAAGATGACGATTATGCAGAATCCATAGAAAATATGATTCAAATGCAGAAAGTCAATGCAGAATATGCAGTAGCACAGACTGCGGATAATTTTGCGCAGATGTTCTCTTCGATGGATGATGATTATATGAAAGAGCGTGCGGCGGATGTAAAAGATATATCTGAACGATTATTAACCGTTTTGCAAGGGGAGAAAACTCAAGGTGTAGAATCTCAAGAACCTTCAATTATTGTTGCGGATGATCTGGCGCCGTCCGAAACAGTACAGCTTGATAAGGATAAGGTATTATCTTTTGTAACAGTTCATGGTTCGCTGAATTCACATTCCGCAATACTTGCCAGAACAATGGGGATTCCGGCATTAGTCGGAACGAAGCTTCCAGCCGATGATACGGTGAATGGAAAACTTGGGATTGTAGATGGCACGAATGGAATTATCTATGTAGAACCGGATGAAGAGACTTTAAGTAAGATGAAAGAGCTTCAGAAGATCGAACTGGAGAAAAAGAAATTACTTGAAGCATTAAAGGGTAAGGAGAATATCACACTAGACGGTCAAAAAATTCTGTTATATGCAAACATCGGTAATACGAAAGATTTGGCAACTGTTTTACAGAATGATGCAGGTGGAATTGGGCTGTTTCGAAGTGAGTTTATTTATCTTGAGAGAGAGGATTACCCGACAGAAGAGGAGCAGTTTCAAATATATAAGGCTGTAGCAGAAACTATGGCTGGAAAACGTGTTATTATCCGGACATTGGATATCGGTGCAGATAAACAATGTGATTATTTTAAGATGGAAGAAGAAGAGAATCCAGCCATGGGATGTCGAGCAATACGAATTTGTTTGAAACGTCCGGAAATATTTAAAACACAGCTTCGGGCACTTTTCAGAGCTAGTATGTATGGAAAGATTGCAGTCATGTATCCTATGATAACCAGTGTAAAAGAAATACAAAGAATCAAGGATATTGTTTCACAGGTGAAGGCTGAATTGGAAGAACAAGGTGTTGAGTATAGAGAGCCAGAGCAGGGAATTATGATTGAAACTCCTGCAGCGGCTATGATTAGTGATCAACTGGCAAAGGAAGTGGATTTCTTTAGTATTGGAACGAATGACCTGACACAGTATACACTGGCGATAGACAGGCAGAATACAGCACTTGATGAATTCTATGATCCCCATCATCCGGCAGTACTGCGGATGAT
>JAXFTO010000049.1:0-3171 GCA_034176745.1 Bariatricus sp.
GGGACATGCCAATGTCAGCATCACACTGAACCGCTACGTCCACCCATCCATGGAGCTGAAACAGAAGAACATGGACAAGCTTTCTGAGTTATTTGCCGTCAAATAAGCCGTCTGTATTCTGGAAAAGTGCCGTATTACCAAGGAAAATGAAGCCTTTTACCGAGAGTTTGATACTCTGCGAAATTTTTTAGCCGTCAAAACCCATCTGCACGTCCGTCTATAAGTCACTCTGAATGGGCGTAAAGTCAAGTTATATCTGCATAATAAAAATTACCCGGAACTGACCTAAAAAGTCGGCTCCGGGTTTCGTTTTGTGTCCATATTTTCTTTACTCTTCCACTTCCATCTGAAGACCGGATTTCAGTTCCACCACAATCTTTTCATCGTAAATCGTAATCTTCTCCACCAGCCTTCTGGCGATGACATCGCTGTACTCTGTTAACATTGTCGGCATTTCATCCAGGAAATGCCCTGCGTATCCTGTTCCATGATTCTCCGCAAAATGAACCTCCTCGTCTATCGGCAAGATCGGGAAATGGCAAATTATGGTTAGAGCGTCAAAAGTAGCAATTTAAACTGCCACATTTTCCAGCAAGGTTACTTTTTATGAAATAATAGTTCATATTTGACGGACTTTGCTGTATATACGGGGGTACTCTCCCCATATTTATCAGGCTATTGCCAGATTTTGGGCAGACTTCCCCCTTGTCCGTCTGTTATGCTTTAGTAATTTGTTAAAGTTGTATGCACCCACTTTAAACAGAAAGAACTGTCGGGAACGCAGATATCCGAATACCGGGATGTCATCGACATGATATCTTCTTCGTAGCACAGAGGGAATTCTCTCTATCGCATTCCGCTTGCGGGTCAGCTGCTTGTATTCGTCGGTAGATAGTTTTGCCAGATACCTTGCCCGTTCAGCCATGTTGGCTGATACGTGGACTGCATAGTTTTTCTTTTGCTCTTTGGCTTTGCATTCTTCCCTGTGAGGACATTTTTCGCAACACTCCCTGGCAAACAGTACTCTGCACATGCCTGTTTTAGGATAAAATGTAGTTTTTACAGGAACATTGCCCATCGGACAGCCCGTCACCTTCCTGCCATCTTCTGTAAAAGTAAATCCGGCAAAAATTTTGTTGGTCTCTTTTCCGGAAAGCGCTGTGGTAATGAGTTTCGTGTTTTTGGATGCTGCTAATTCCTGATTTTCAGCTCCGCTATAAGCACCATCTGCAATCATGGTCTCGGGTTCGGCATTGTCCGGACGGCTATTAAGGTATTCCTTGCAGAATGCACTGTCGCTGTGTGTATTGTTTTCATACCCAACACCGGTAATAAGGCTGTCACCATTTTCCCCGACAGTCTCCACGATGTTGCCAACATAGCCTTTATGGTCTTTGCCTGCTTTGTGGCGGTAGGTTGCATCGGGATCCGAAGGGTTCTGAAGACTTGTGGATGTAATCTCTTTCTCGTCCTTTGCAACAGGATTACCCGATTCATCAATCCTGCTTTGTTCCGCAAGCACACGAATAAGCAGCTGGTACTCTTGGAATTCGTACCATGTGTCGTCATCCATAATGGCTTTAACCTGCGCAGCTTCCAGAAGTGCTTTTTCCAGACGAGGTGTTACGTCATCACCTTTGCAGTAATAAATAATGTTGTTGTAATCATCAGGATCCAGATAGTGGAGAAGTTCTTTTGGTATAAGTTCTTCATTGCCAAGACGGTGTATCAGTTTGACTGCATTTGCAGTGGTGGAATAAATAATCTCCAGCCTCGACATGCGCTTGCACCTGGAGGCAATCATGAGACTGTCCATACGCTTTACATTGGAGTTCAGATTCATGTAATCCGAATAAATTTCAGAAAGCTGCATCATTTCTTCCTGTAACAGATTTTGTCCTGTTTCTAATTCGTAATTATAGAGACGCTCACGAAAACGGCTGAAAGTCCTGTCGCTGACAGGCTGTTCCGGGAGATGTGTCGTATGGAGCGCATACTGATACCGAAGATCACAGCAAATAGACTCAATCAGCTCGTCATCATTGAGATTGTTGTTTTCCTTCAATATCAATGCGCCAACAATGAAATTCACAGGAGTATTTGGTCTGGAAAACTTATTATCGCTGTAAAGAACAGAAAATCGTTCTTCATTGATAGCCGGAAAAACAATATCTGCAAAATCCTTGCACCAGGAATTCATGATAATTTTCTGCGTGCGGGGTGTTTGGTTTATAAAGCTGTCATTCAGCGTAATCTGTTGATTCTGATTGGGTTTAAAAGACATATCCTATACCTCACTTCTGATATGTCTCTATTATAACAAAGTAGTGAGGATTTGTGTATCTTGGTGTCAAGTTTTGACACCTAAATCAATTATAGAAAAAAAAATAGAAAGTTTTTTAGAAAATTTTCAAATTCACACTTGCTCATTGGTTCAGACCAAATGGATTTGACCAGGAAAAATGAAAAATCCCCTCAGCCCGGTAGTTCCAGGTGAGGGGATGTGCTGTGTTCAGCTATTTACTTTGTGTCACGGAAGGCACTGTTGCCATCCAAGTTCTTCAGCAGCACTTTCCGTGCCACCTTGTACACATCCCCGATGAATCCCAATCGGAGCAGGAAACACCGAAAGGCGTACTTCTCGTTGCACACCGTCCTCTCCTTTGCGGTGATCCTCTTGCTGTTCTTCGCCATCTCTGCAAGAGCAGTGACCAGCTGTGTGTAGGCGGTGACTTCCTCCGGGCTACCGGAAATATGGAACCAGGGGAATCGCACCTTGCCATCGGTTACTTCGTAGGAAAGCGTATCCGTCCTCAGTGCCTTTCGCAGCAGATTTCCTTTACTCTCGATGATGCGGTCGAGGTTCGCACGGGCTGCATCCGGCAGGGCTTCCTCCGGCAGCTCAATGCAAAAATCGTAGGTATCGGCTTCTGCGTCTGTGCTAACTTCAGTGGATATGGCTGTTTCGGCTTTTACCTCCGGCTCAGGTATCTCCTCATCATTGGATTGACTTTCCACCTGTGTTCCTTCCTGCGACTCCCTGCTGATATGAATGGATGCTTGCCATCCCTTGTCTGCAAGTTTCTGTAAAAGAAGTTCCGCATCGGAATCTGCCGTATCAGCACTCCATGTCAGGGAAGCGTCCTTGGCAATGGTGTAATCGCCAATCCG
>JAXFTO010000050.1:0-6247 GCA_034176745.1 Bariatricus sp.
AATGTCACGTATTCCCTCTAAAATGTGAAGTCCTGTTTCATTCTTTTTCCATGCTTTTTCAAAGTTTTCAGCTAAATTGGCAACTACCTGCCCGATATCACCGATTATATGGAATATGTCTTTGAATATGTCCACAGTGGCATCCTGCTGCCATACTTTCATGATATCTTTACCGACCGTTACAGCCAATGAACCGATATTTTTTAATGCTTCTGTCCACGCTCTTTGAACATACTTTCCTTCTGCCGCCCATGCCTTGCCGATAGGTTTCCATACATCTTTTAAGACTTTCTGTATTTTGTCAGCAATTTTTTCGGCATCATTTTCCATTTTGTCAAAAGCTTCCTGCCATGCTTTTTCATATTCAGCGACAGCTTTCAAGATATCATCCGTTAAGTCAATACCGCCGCCTGCTCCCCCGGAACCACTACCACTATCATTTTTCAAACTGATCGTGTTCAGCTCGTCAAAAGCACGTACCTGCTTGTTGAATTTCTTTGCTGATTTCGTGGCATCATCGTAGCCATCCGTGACATCACCTAATCCATCGGTCATATCTGAATAACCTTGACCAAAAGCAGAAAAATCAAGCTTTATGCCTATAAGTCCTGCGATAAATACAGCCAATCTTTTAGCCGCAATGAGGACACCATTTATGACAGGCAATATTTTCTGTAGAATTGGTATGAACATCTGACCGATTATCATACTTAATTCTTTGAAATTGTTTGACATTTGCCTGATCATATTTGCAGGGCTGTTGATTGTGTTTGCAAGGTCTCCCCATGCTACCTTGCTTTGGTCTAAAATGGCAATCAGTCTTAACTGCATCTTTTCAGCCTGTGTCATTTCCTTGACAGCTTTTTCAAGTCCGAGCTTATACGCATATGTCTGTAACGTGGCATTTGTGATATCAATGCCATATTTGTACAATGCCCTTGACTGCCCTATAAGACCGCTCTGCAGGTTCTGTGCGGCACTCTTATAGCTTGTATTGAACAGTGACGATATATCACCTGCAAGTGCTGTCATAGCCTTTGATGCCGCCAAGGATGCCTCGCCTGTCATTCCTAGGGAATTGGTTACTGATGCAAGCTGTGCGGCATATTGTGTCGTTTCTCTGATATTCAATCCCAGGTTCTTCATTCCGCTTTCAGACAGCAGCCCCTTACCTTCTGCATCAAGCTCAATCTTAACGCCGCTTAGCTTTCCGAGTGTGGCATTCATTCTCTTTACAAAGCTATCTGAATACTCCTGCGCGTTTGAATAGCCGTACTTTTCAAAATCATTGCCCCATTCTGACGCAATCTTACCGAATGATACAGTGTAAAAGTTATAATCTTCGATATATCCAGTGGCTTCCTTGATTGATTCCCCAAGTGCCTTGAAACCTCTCATCAATGCCGCAACTGATACAAGCCCTTTTGTTAAATTTTTGAGACTGCCAGAAAACGAATTTGAATTGTTGGTTATCTTCTTGATTGAATAATTTGTTTTATTCACATTCAAAGATAATCTTGAAAAACTGTCATTTATTTTTCTGGCAGCAGTACTCAACCTTGAAAAGCCGCTACTAGATGAAGTGCCGATTCTGTTCAGACCTGCCCCTACTGTATTCAATTGCCTTGAAAGAGCATTTAAAGAAGCCATTGCTCTATTCGCCTGCACGCTTATTTGAATATCTAATTCATCTATTGTAGCCATACTGTTTCCCTCCTCTCATAACTTCAACAAATAAAAAATGCCCTATATAAAACTACTTGTAGAAGTAGATTATATAAGGCATCTAGTGCGCTGATTGTATAGATATATTATAGCATATCAGCCATGAAATAGCGATATCTTACCGCTGTATTCCAGTTCAATTTCACGGCGTTTCAGCTCTGCCGGAACACAAAGCATTGCATAGGCTTTTATTTTATCCTCATTTGTTCCATGCATGGTGTTCCAATCATCAAAATCCTTTATGTTTGGGAATAATCTCTGATATTCCTGCTGAAATTCTAGCAGTATGCTCTTGCTTTCTCTGACCAGCAATTCAAAGATATGCGCCACCAGCTCAACGCCGTTACTTGCTTTATTCAAATACAGTTTTCCGTCTGGCGTACATAGAAATGACTGTTTTTTAAGCTGACCTTTTGACAAATCATACAGTGGCTTGAACATGTCAGGATTAAGCCTCTTAAAGTCCGTTACAATAACCTTACCGCCTGCGAATGTCTTTGTTCTTCCAATCATAAAATAATACCCCCTATCAGTGCTAAAATATTTGCCGCATATATTCCGCCCATTACTGCGGTGCCTGCTTTCTGTGCTGTGCTATTGCCCTTTACAAAGAACAATACCAGTGCAAGCATTAACGCATTTAAGACTATCAGCATCGAATTAAAAACAATATGTAACATCTGTAATACCTCCCTTTATTCTGACTGTGAATTGATAACGAACCGATGTGCCTTTCCTTCAATCTTTCTAGGACACTGCACAACAAAATTTTTGACTACTTCATTGCCTGTGAGCTCCCCAGTCTTTTTTCCGCATATGGGGCATTTAATAGCCCCATCCTCTTCAATGATTGCTTCTTTCATTTTGCGTGTTTCTCCTTATACACCATTCATCTGCGCTGTTTCCGCTTTCTTCTGCTCCTTTTTATACAGACCTGCCAAAAAGCTGTCCTGCATAAGTGCTTCCTGTAGCTTTCCGAATAATGCCATAATGTCAGCATCTTCACTTTTCATATGTTTTTCAACAAGCTTAAATGCTTTTTCAAGCTGTTCTTCTTTCCCTTCTCCTGTGTCATAGTTGTATCTGTAATCCTCATGATGCACCTGCATACCGACAAGTAACATCTCTGGCAGAAACAGCATTAAGTCTTCCAACTTCTTCATATCCATATTTCCAGACTCATCTGTAGACTTGCTAAGTTCGACAACCTTTGAAACAATTCTTTCTTTGAGTGTCGGCTTGTAGCCAAATTCGATATTAATTTCTTTTCCTGCAATGTTTAATTTCATAATGTTTTACCTTTTCCTTTCTTTGTTGAAAAATAATTGATTGTTATAAAAAGGGAAGCATAAGCCGCCCTAGATACCATTTGGGAAAAACAGTTTTATATGTTCCTGCGGTTCTATCGGTTTGAAATAATCGTCCGGGTTCTCACCTGCTGCTATAAGTTCCTTCCGATACTGTTCAATTCTTGCCGACAATTCCTCTTTTGACTCGCCAGTGATCGCCATAACATCTTCCATGCTGAAATATTCATTCTCGTCAAAGATTTGTGCTAACTGCATCCGTAAACCGCTGTAGCAGGCTTCTATGGATAATCCCAGATTAAGCCCGGAAACGATGCAATCTTTTACCATTTGCGAATTAACGCCGTACTTTTCATATGTCGGCAGCAGATTTTTTATACAGTCTTCAATTGTCATATAATCACCTCCAAAGCGAATGACTGCTCTGAAATCCCTTGAGAAATGCTTCCCCCATTTTTGTTTCCGTTTGCACTTCCTGCTCAACAATATTGAAGTTCTCAATGTCATTATCTGACAGGCTGTATCTTCTCTTAAATTCATCTAAGGTCAAGCCGTTCTCAATCTGTGGCTTGAATTTCTCCCTGAATCTCCGCAGCTCCATTTCTTTGTTAAATTGATTGATGCTGTCCTGTTTCAATTTCTGTACATAATTACTCATATATTTTTTACCTCTTTCTTTCTGCCCTCAAGGGCTTTTTTGATTTTGCGCTACATCGCGGTGGTAAGAGGGGGTATACCGGGGTGTTTTCTATAAGACCCCCGTACACATGTTCTGTATCTCCATCATGTATTATGCTGTGCGAATATCCGCATAAATAACGCAAATAAAAAGGACATACGCTATTTGTATGCCCTTCTACATAACATTTACATCGATTCTTCTACAATCTTTACATACTTCTTGAATGTGTTTCGTGATATGTCGTGCTTCTTCATCAAGTCAGATGCTTTTATGCTCCTATCTGCCAGATACAGCGCAATGTCCGCTTGAAGTTCATCTGTCATCTTGTCAATCTGTCCTGTCTTTCTGCCTGCCTTGTTAGGGCTTGCCGCCATACCGTCCTTTGTTCTCTTGCTTATTATAAGCCGTTCCTGTTCCACTCTGTTCAGTTCTACAATCAGCAGCAGTTTTACAGTGCTTTCAAGGCTTGTCTTTGCAACTAAGTCTTGTTGCTCTGCCACATGAAGCAACTCCTTGATGTAGTTTGTTGATACTGTTGGATTGTCAATGAATACCAGATTGACACCCTTCTGCATCAGCTCCATATATTTTGTATATCCTGCTTCTGCTTCTCTTGTGAATCGGCTTATGTCCTTGAATACGATCGTATCATTCGGCTGTACTATCTTTTCTAGTCGCTGCCATTCTGCACGGTTCTTGAAGCTCTTGCCGCTCACATCTTCCCGGAACTGAAATACATATTCAATATTGTTATCATTTGCATATTTGGCAAGTGCATTTTCCTGCCTGTTATATTTCTGTCGGTTTCTCTCTTCCTTTGTTGATATTCTCATATATGCATATACATTAGCCATAGCGTCATCCTCCTAAAAGTGTTATTTAAACGAACGTTATTTTGATACTTTTATTATACTGTCAATTTAACGTTTAGTCAATATATTTTGACACTTTTAAAGAAAAGGTTTCGTTAAAACCTTATAATGACACTTTATGCTCTCCTTTCCCTCGATATAGCCATACTCGACATCATGTATCGTCCTGTGTTTCTTCATTATCAAGCTGTGGCAGCAGGCTACTTCCTAATTTTGGCAGTTCCCGAGCGGTCAACGCTTTATCTCTATCCTCTGTTCCTTCTGGCTTTAATGTGAACTGATTACTATTTACATAATCAGAATTATTTGTTAGGTCAAACATTGCAAGTACAGTGGGGATTTTCTGTCTGAATGCAAGCTGTTTTTTACATGCAGTGATTGCACCTTTTATCAAGGAAATGAACTCTTTCCAGTCCCCATCTCTGTTCCGCTCATAATCAGCGATAGTTTTTCGTGTTGTACCCAGATATGTAGCCCACGACTCAATATCAGGTATTAAGTGATGTTCATTCTCTGGGTCGTTATTTGTTTTTTTGACATATTCCAGATAAGCAATGCTTGCTTCCTTAAAATCTTCGAGCCCCTCTTTTGTATTCTCAAATTTACATTTCCTGTTCAGTTTTATACTCTTGATTGACATATCAAGAATGCTGTTCAGATCATCCGGTATAATCTCAACATCTTTCAATCTGACTCTGTTACCCATGTGAAAACCTCTCTTTCTTGAAATTTTTGCTTATATAACCCTTTTTTAGCGTAACTCAAAACTCGTAGAACTTAGCCTTTCGCCGCTTCTGCCTTCTGCTTGTCTTCCCATGTGCGGAATCGCTTGTAATACTGATGTATCTTTTTGTGACACCCTGGACACAATGAAACAAGGTCTTCCATTGGCTCATGCCCTAAAGACTTGTATGTGATATGGTGAACCTGTAGAATAGGCGTTACACCATCTTTTCTTAGTCCGTTTCTTCTGCCGCACATCACACAACGGTTGTCATCCAGTTCAAGGCGCTCTTTCCTCTTTTTGTCCCATTGCGTACTACACATATATCTTTTATACTCTTTTGACTGCATCAGCTTTCACCTCCTCTTTGCTTAACCGCTCAATCTCATTTGATACCGCCATAATCATTTCACAGACAAACTTACATTTATCATATTTGCGGATTATTTCATCAGATTCAGTAATGAACTGCTCCCAACGCTCATCAGAATCGGACTGCTTCAAGTCAAAATATTTCTTGAAAAATAACCACACATTATTATAAATTTTGTGCTGAACTGTATCTTTGATATCCATTTATAAAATTTACCTCCTCTACAATTTTGCACATTCTTCTTTTAACAGTTGGTAATATTCTGACAGTTGGTTTCTGTTCTGTGGCTCACTGCGAACTGTTCTTGTAAATTCTTCCTGCATATCAGACAGTACCATGTTTCTTTGGCTTATTGTTCTGATTTCTGATATCTGTTTTTTAAACTTGTTGTAAAAATCAGACACGCAATTCATGTTATTGCCCCTTTCCTGCTTGCCAGATAATTGCTTACTTACTCACCCACTTACTGCACCACCTTCATAGAGGGTAGAGCTAAATGGGGTAATAAGCGAAAAACCCTTATTTTATGCGGTCTGTGCTTACTGCGCAACGTGGGGTAGTAAA
>JAXFTO010000051.1:0-3259 GCA_034176745.1 Bariatricus sp.
ATCTCTATTTTACTCATTCTGGTTCCATGCACCAGCAAAATCTTTAATTCCAAAATCTTCTGGTACAAATGTTGGATCCTTTCGCATTTTCTTCTGCTTTTCATAGTCTTTCAAAAGCTCAACTGTAATTGGTGACAGCAAAGTAATGGCTATAATGTTTGCCCATGCCATGAGTCCGTAACCGATATCGCCCATTGCCCAGATGTCTTCCGCATTGACAAGACACCCCAAGAAGGATGCAGCAACGAATACCACACGCATGATAACTATTGCTTTGGAGTTATCTTTGGTAAGGTAACTGATATTAGCTTCTGCCTGATAACAGTAACCTGTCATAGAAGTAAATACAAAAAGTACAATGATGATTGCAAGGAGCTTGCCACACCAGCTTCCGTATGTACTGCCAAGTGCAGCCTGGGTCCACAGTATACCTGCCTCAAGGCCTTCCACTTGATTCACTAAAAGTTTGCCAGCACTATCCACAACGTTAAATGTGTCTGTTAGAAGAATGATAAATGCAGTCGCGGAACCAACCAGTAAGGTATCAATATAAATGGAAAATGCCTGAACAAGTCCCTGTTTTACAGGGTGAGAACACTCTGTTGCACCAGATACGATCGCGCCACACCCCATACCGGCTTCATTCGAATAGATTCCACGCTTTACGCCCCATGATACAGCCGATCCGACAATTGCACCGAAAATCGGATGAATACCAATTGCAGAAGTAATGATCATAGAAAACACTGATGGAATCTTTGTAATATTGAGTACAATAATGATAACTGCAAGTCCAATGTAAACAAAGCACATTACAGGCGCAAGAACCTCTGCCAGTCTTGCAATACGGTTAATGCTTCCGCTGATTACAAATGCAAGAAGAACGCAACAAATCACACCTACCAGGACTTTATTGACCGAAAATGCTTCTTCAAAGACATTGACAAGCGAATTGATCTGCACCCCCGGCAAAAGAATCCCGGGCCCGAGAACAGCGACAATGGCAAACAGAACCGCATATGACTTATTCTTAAGTCCATTCTCGATATAATATGCAGGACCCCCCACCAACTGTCCCTTTGAATTCTTTGTCTTAAAAGCTTGTGCCAAAACCGATTCCACAAAGGCAGATCCTGCACCGATAAACGCAATCATCCACATCCAAAATACCGATCCCGGACCGCCAAAATAAATCGCACTAGCAATTCCGGCGATATTGCCCATGCCTACACGTGCACCGACCGCTGTTGCAAATGACTGGAATGGTGATATACCAGACTTTGTTTCATTCTCTCCAAAAAGGAGACTCACCATTTCCTTCAATAAACGAACTTGTGGAAATCTTGTACGAATCGACAAGAATAAACCAACTCCAAGACATAAAAGTACAAGAACCATACTCCAGATCAAACCGTCAAGACCATTAACTACATTTGAAAAAGTGTCCATTATTTTTCACTCCTTGTCCCTTTCCATATTTAAGAGTTCTATCTAATTATTATACTTTATCGAACTATATCTTTAAACAAATTTTTCTTTGATTCATCAATCTTTTTCAAAAATATTATGTTATGAACAACATAAAATACCCAGACTATGGATATCAAACTGGCATGTTGTTGAAATCCATCATCTGACGATACGATGTGTAAGACAGGAAGAATAGGATAAAAGGAACGGAAGCCGCATAAAGCAATTGGATTTTATGTGGCTTCCATTATTTTGTCTGTTCTATCTGCTATTTGTCCGAGAGGGAATCCTCCAGATCTTTTATTTTCTGCAAGGCTTGTTGTAGCTGCTCATTTAAAGAGTCACGTTCTTTTGTGGTGGTATCAAGTTCTTTAGCAGTAGCATCAAGTTCTTTGATGGCTTTATCACGCTCCGCTTCAGCCTTCTCTGTGCGTGCACGTTCCTGTTCCCGGCCTTGTTCCCGGCCTAATTCAATCAAATGATCCCCCGTAATTGCCATATTCATCAACTCCCTCTTGAATTCTTCATTTTGAGAGAAGTCTATGTAATTCTTAAGTTCTTCCATATCATAGAAGAGCCCGTGCAAGAAGCGGATAATATCTATCACACCCTCTGTTATCTTAGGTCCTAATCGAATCAGTATCAGTCCCATCAGATCATAGGAAGCCGGATTCACTGTGATATTCCCTATATTGAGCGTATTCGCAAATCCGTAATAAGATACTGTATTCCAAGCCTTTTGAGGAACATTTCCTACACAGATAAAAATACAATAAGCTTTCTCTAAAATGTTGTAGTTGGTCTTTTTTGTTACAACGTCTAACTGGGAACTGATCATCCTGGACAGATTATAAATCCCGCGTTTTTCAATCGGGTAGATTGGATAATAATTACCCTGAAGTTCCAGATCAACGTGGAGATGAACGTTTTTCTCTTCGGGTTTTATTACCTTGAAGAGAATGTCAAATGAGAGATTTGCCTCATTCGTAGAAGACTGTGAAGTGTCATCCCCATCGATACGGGTATCCGTATCCGGTGCGATCGGAACCTGATCTGAAATACTGTCTGTGTCAATGAAAGTAATGATTTCATCACATGAGTATTTACTAAATTCGGGGATAGAGTACTTCAAAATATTCGCCAGTACTTCTTTCCGTTTTAGAACATTTTTCCCGGCTTCGTCATAATGAAGGCGTCCCTCATTCTGGGTCAGTGCGTTTTCGAGTCCAAGAGTTCCCAATACTTTTTTGTCATTCGTATTCATACGCTGTCCTCCTGCGTGGCAGTGGACAATGCTGTTATATAGATAGTAACACATTTCAAAAGGAAATCCAATGTCCAACTGCCGTTCTTTGTGTGGTTTTTTATTAACTTGTTACATTCGGGTTTTCTAGTGGAAGAATAGTCCATTTAAAAATACGCCGACTATCCATAACGGATATAAGAAATTGGAAGGTTCAGAGAGAATCTTCCGAAGTGTGAATATCATAGCACGCAGTGAAATGAAAAGCAAGTCTATTTTTCTATACCTGTTGACTTCATTGTATGAAATGAGTATAATATGGTTAGAATATTACTATCGCAACTGTTTTAAGGAGGTGCAAATATGAATATTCGTCCATCAGCAGCAATCCGCCAGAACTACAATGAGATTGCAGATATGTGTCGTAAAACGGCAGAGCCGATATTCCTTACAAAGAATGGTGAAGGAGATTTGGTTGTTATGGATATTGAAACTTATAACCGTCGGGAAAAAATGCTGAAGCTAAGAGAAGAACTGCTTGCTGTC
>JAXFTO010000052.1:0-8063 GCA_034176745.1 Bariatricus sp.
GAAACAGATCGATCCGGTGGACAAAGAGGGACACATCATCATGGATTTCTCCATTTATGATGCAGTACAGGCCGGATTCCAGAAAGTAGTATTTATTATCAAAAAAGAAAATGAAGCAGACTTCAGAAGCGCCATCGGTGACCGCCTCAGTAATCAGCTGGAAGTATCATATGTTTTCCAGGATCTTCACAATATTCCGGAAGGCTATGAAGTACCGGAAGGACGTGTGAAACCATGGGGAACCGGACATGCCGTATTAAGCTGTATCAATGAAATCGACGGACCATTCGTTGTAATCAATGCAGATGACTATTATGGAAGAGATGCATTCCAGGTTATTTATGATTATCTTTCTACACATGAAGACGATGACAAATATCGTTATACGATGGTAGGCTACAAGCTGGAAAATACGGTTACAGACAATGGACATGTAGCGCGTGGCATTTGCGATACCAACGAAAAAGGTGAACTTGTACGTATTACAGAAAGAACCCGAATTGAAAAGAAAGACGGTGTAATCGCTTATTCAGAAGATGACGGTGCAAGCTGGACTTTTGTTCCGGGAGATACCTTGGTATCTATGAACATGTGGGGATTTACACACAGTATTCTCGATGAAATCAAAGCAGGTTTCCCGGAATTTCTGGAGAAAGGAATCGCATCCAATCCGATGAAATGTGAATATTTCCTTCCGTCAGTAGTAAGTAACCTTCTGGGAGAAGGACGTGCGACAGTTGCAGTTCTGGCATCCGCAGACAAATGGTATGGAGTAACATACAAAGAGGATAAACCGATCGTAGTAGAAGCAATCAAGAAGATGAAGGAAGAAGGCCGTTATCCTGAAAAACTTTGGGGGGAAGAATAGTGGGAAAAGGAAAGAAAGATGAAGCAATCGGCCAGTTCAGATATGAAGGCGTGCTGATCGATGAGAGACCTTACGGAAGCGGTCATATTAATGATACCTATCTGCTTACATTTGAAATCGCAGAGATGGGAACCATTAAAGTTATTTTACAGAGAATGAATAAAGATATTTTCACAAAGCCGGAAGAACTGATGGAGAATATTCTGAATGTTACTTCTTATCTTCGCAAAAAGATTATTGAAAATGGCGGAGATCCGGACCGTGAAACACTGAATGTGATCCGCACAGTTGATAATCAGTCTTATTATGTGGATTCAGAAGGTGAGTACTGGAGATCCTACAAATTTATCACGGATGCGACCAGCTATGACCAGGTAGAAAGTCCGTCTGACTTTTACCAGAGCGCCGTTGCTTTTGGTAATTTCCAGAGACTTCTTGCAGACTACCCGGCTGAGACGCTTCATGAGACGATTAAAGGATTCCACGATACCAGAGCACGTTTCCAGGTGTTCAAAAAAGCAGTGGAAGAAGATGTATGCGGACGTGCATCATCTGTTCAGAAGGAGATTCGGTTTGTTCTGGAGCATGAGCGGGTGGCAAATATCTTTGGTGATTTATTAGACAAGAAAGAAATCCCGCTTCGTGTTACACATAATGATACAAAGCTGAACAATATCATGATCGATAATAAAACAAGAAAAGGTATTTGTGTAATCGACCTTGATACTGTAATGCCGGGACTTGCAATGAATGACTTTGGTGATTCGATTCGTTTCGGTGCAAGTACTGCAGCAGAAGATGAACTGGATCTTTCAAAAGTTTCCTGCGATATGGAATTATTTGATCTCTATGCAAAGGGATTTATCGAAGGATGCGGCGGTAAGCTGACAGAAAAGGAAATTGATCTTATGCCGACAGGAGCTATGGTTATGACTTTTGAATGCGGTATGCGTTTCCTGACTGATTATCTGCAGGGAGATACTTATTTTAAAATTCATCGTGAGCATCATAATCTTGACCGATGCAGAACGCAGTTTAAGCTGATTGAAGATATGGAAGCAAAATGGGATACCATGCGTGAGATTATTGAAAAGTATAAATAAGACGAAAGAAGCCCAAGCTGTTTTGGCTAGGGCTTTTTGTATTCAACACTATGAGTTTAGTAAAACGAATGATAATTTTACTAAAATCAATAGAAAAATTTAGTAAAAGGATATTCCCTATTTGAGAAAAATGTGATATAGTAAATTACAAGAAAATGAGTAACTGTTCAGAGCCAAGCAGATTTGTCAAAAAAGGGCGATGAATGCTTGCATTCGTGGGCACTTTTTTGTACAAATCTATTTGGCGGATACGCCACACTGAGGAAACACGAAGTGTTTTCGAGGTTGGCTCTGAACAGTTACGAAAATGATATGAATGTTTAGGAGGATAATATAATGGCAATTTTAGTAACGGGTGGAGCTGGATTTATTGGAAGTCACACATGTGTAGAACTTTTAAATGCAGGGTATGACGTAGTAGTAGTTGACAATTTGTGCAATTCTTCTGAGGAAGCACTGAGACGTGTGGAGAAGATCACAGGAAAGAAAGTAACCTTCTATCAGGCAGACATCAGAGATGCGTCTGCCCTGGAAGACATTTTCACAAAAGAAAATATTGATTCCGTTATTCATTTCGCAGGACTTAAGGCTGTAGGAGAATCAGTAGCAAAGCCATTGGAATACTACCAGAATAATATCGGAGGAACGATTACACTTTGTGAAGTAATGCGTAACCATGGAGTGAAGAACATCATCTTCAGTTCTTCTGCTACGATTTACGGCGATCCGGCATTTATTCCGATCACAGAAGAATGCCCGAAGGGAACCTGCACCAATCCATATGGATGGACAAAATGGATGCTGGAACAGATCCTTACAGATCTTCACACCGCAGATCCGGAGTGGAATGTGGTACTTCTTCGTTACTTCAATCCAATCGGGGCTCATAAGAGCGGTCTGATGGGAGAAGATCCAAAGGGAATCCCGAACAACCTTATTCCTTACATCACCCAGGTCGCAATCGGTAAACTGGAATGCCTTGGTGTGTTCGGTGATGATTATGATACACACGACGGAACAGGAGTACGTGATTACATCCATGTTGTTGACCTTGCAGTTGGTCATGTAAAAGCTCTTAAGAAGATTGAAGAAAAAGCAGGCGTGTGCGTATACAATCTTGGAACAGGAACAGGATATTCCGTACTGGATATGGTACATGCTTTTGAAAAAGCCTGCGGAAAACCGATTCCGTACAAGATTAAGGCGAGAAGACCTGGCGATATCGCAACATGCTATTCGGATGCCGCAAAAGCAAAAGAAGAACTTGGATGGGTGGCAGAACGCGGACTCGATGAAATGTGCGAGGATTCATGGAGATGGCAGAGCCAGAATCCGAATGGATATAATGAGTAGTTTGACATTTGTATAAGGGACGCTCGAAGAAGGGCGCATAGATTGATAGCGAACGTCGTGACGCTGCGGTGAACTAGCTGCTAACGCAGACTAAGGTGCTCGGGAATGCCCTCGCACCTAAGGCTGCGTAAGCATCGGATTTCACCTCCGCTAAAAGCACGACTGAATTGTTCGATATCAATCTATGCGCCCTTCTTTGAGCTGGCTTTTCAAATGGATCTATTGTAGGTTGTGTGGGGAAGAGAGTTGGGGAAGATTTTAGGTTTGCTAAATCCCATAAAGGTGGTATAATGTTCACGTAGGCAATGAGCCGTGCGAAAATCAAAATTGACAGACTGCCTGTAAACAGGCAAGGCTGTCGATTATGATTTTCATAGGGCGAAAGCCCGTGAGCGAAAGAACTTGTTCTTGAGCTGAGGCACGGCGGAGTGAATACTTCGATGCACTAGGCAAGCATTACAGCTAATAATTTTGAGGAACGGAAAGTATGAAGCAGGACATTAAATTACAGGGACAATTAAAATTTTATATGCAGTGGCCATCGATTATGACGTTGTTTTTGATTGCGATGAATATTTGGATATTCTGGATCAACAAGAAGGCGGGAATAGTGATGAGCATTTTTGTTCTCATTTATGCCGGGTGTGTGGCTGTGATGTATTTCTACAGCAAATCACTGGTGCTGGCGGATATGGTGGAATTTGCAGCGCAGTATAGTGTGGTTCAGAATACGCTTTTGAAAGAACTTTCTATACCCTATGCGATATTGCAAAGTGACGGGAAGATTGTCTGGACCAATACACAGTTTGACGATGTGCTTGGCGAAGAGAAGAGAAAGGATGCATATTTAAGCCGCTATATTCCGGAATTGAACCGCAGTGCATTCCCAAAGGAAGAGGGAGAGACGGTGAATTTGGAATTCAGCTACAGGGACAAGGATTACCAGGCAGAGATTCAGTATGTTTCGGTAGAAGATTTTAATGAATCGGAACAGCTTCTTCAGTTCCCGGAAGAAAAGGAATATTTTGTTGCAGTACATCTGCAGGATGTGACGGAGCTTAATGCTTATATCCGAGAGAATGAGGAACAGCGGTTGGTAGCGGGACTGATTTACATCGATAACTATGAAGAGGTTATGGAGAGCGTGGAAGAGGTTCGCCAGTCTCTTCTGGTGGCCTTGATCGATCGTAAGATCAATCAGTATATTGCGAATTTGAACGGAATCGCAAAAAAGCTGGAGAAAGATAAGTATTTCATAGTAATTAAAAAAGAAAGTTTCAAGAAGATGGAAACAGACCGATTTTCTCTTCTTGATGATGTAAAGAATGTAAATATTGGAAATCAGGTTCCGGCTACGCTTAGTATCGGCCTTGGACTTAGCAAGGATACTTATGCGACGGGATATAATTATGCGCGAGTTGCTATCGATTTGGCTCTTGCCCGTGGAGGAGACCAGGCGGTTGTTAAGAATTGCAAGGGAATTACCTACTATGGTGGAAAGCGTGAGCAGACTTCCAAGAATACTCGCGTGAAAGCGCGTGTAAAAGCAGAGGCGCTCCGAGAGTTCATTATAGCAAAAGAGCGTGTTATCGTAATGGGACATAAGATCCCGGATGTGGATTCATTTGGTGCTGCTATCGGTATTTATCGTGCGGCAGCGGCGATGGAGAAGAAGGTAAATATCGTATTGGATGATATTTCCGTTACGCTGCGCCCATTATATGAAGCGTTCTCAAATAACACAGCTTATCCGGAGGATTTGTTCGTGACACCGCATGAAGCAGAAGAACTTGCAGATGAGAATACTATGGTAGTAGTTGTTGACACGAATAAGCCAAAGATGACGGAATGCGAGAGGCTTCTGCGTATGACGAAAGCGATTGCGGTTCTGGATCATCATCGTCAGAGCGATGAAGTGATCGAAAACGCAGTGCTTTCTTATATTGAACCATACGCCTCATCCGCCTGTGAAATGGTTGCGGAAGTTCTGCAGTATATCGCCGATGATCTGAAACTTACGGTGATGGAGGCAAACAGTCTGTATGCCGGTATTCTGGTTGACACGAACAATTTCATGAATCGTACCGGAGTACGTACTTTTGAGGCGGCGGCATATTTGAGAAGATGTGGAGCAGATATTACTTATGTCCGTAAGCTTTTAAGAGATGACATGGCATCGTATCGTGCGAAAGCAGCGGTAATCAGCAGTACAGAAGTATATCGTGATGTCTATGCAATTGCCAAAGGAGAACATCTGGGAATCGAAAGCCCGACGATCATCGGAGCTCAGGCGGCGAACGAACTTCTTAACATAGAAGAAATCAAAGCATCTTTTGTACTTACCGTATATAACGGAAAGATTTATGTCAGTGCGAGAGCGATTGACGAAGTAAATGTCCAGATTATTATGGAGCGCCTCGGAGGAGGAGGACATATTAATACTGCCGGAGCCCAGTTTGAACATACTGATATGATGAAGGCGATTGAAACACTGAAGAAGACAATTGATATTATGATAGAAGAAGGAGATATTTAAGATGAAAGTTATTTTATTACAGGATGTAAAGTCACTTGGAAAAAAAGGTGAAATTGTGAATGTTAATGATGGATATGCGAGAAACTTTATTTTACCGAAAAAACTCGGTGTCGAAGCAAATGGAAAGAATTTGAACGACTTAAAGCTTCAGAAGCAGAATGAAGAGAAAGTTGCACAGGAGAACCTTGATGCCGCAAAAGCGCTTGCTGTAAAGATTGGTGAAGGGAAGGTTGAGCTGACGATCAAAACCGGTGAAGGCGGAAAGACATTTGGATCTGTCTCTTCTAAGGAAATTGCAGTCGCAGTGAAAGAGCAGATGGGTATCGATATTGATAAAAAGAAAATTCAATTAAAAGAATCTATCAAAACACTTGGAATGCATATTGTACCTGTGAAACTGCATGCAAAGGTGACGGCAGAATTGAAGGTACATGTAGGCGAAGCATAGGGGGAAGCTGCGAATGGATGAAGCGCTTATCAAGCGGGTACCGCCGCATAGCATAGAAGCGGAGCAGTCGGTTGTCGGTGCAATGCTTATGGACCGCGATGCGATTACCACAGCTTCAGAACTCATCTGCGGAGATGACTTTTATCAGAAGGCATATGGTGTGATATTTGATTCGGTAGTAGAACTGTTCAATGAAGGAAAGCCGGTCGATTTGATCACACTTCAGAACCGTCTGAAAGAGAAGGATGTGCCGGAAGAGATCAGCAGTCTGGAGTTTGTACGTGATCTGCTTGCAGCCGTTCCTACATCTGCGAATGTTAAATATTATGCTGAAATCGTTGCGGAGAAATCAACTCTCCGCAAGATGATCAAAATGAATGAAGAAATAGCAAACGCCTGCTATCTGGCCAAAGAACCAGTAGAAGCGATTATGGAAAGAACCGAGAAAAAAGTCTTTGAACTGGTTCAGAATCGTAATACCGGAGATTATGTGCCGATTAAGCAGGTTGTTTTAAACGCACTTGAAAAGATTGAAAAATCTTCAAAGAGTAAAGGAACCGTAACAGGAATTCCGACGGGGTTTATTGATCTGGATTATAAGACATCCGGTCTGCAGCCCTCCGATCTGATTCTGGTTGCGGCCAGACCTTCTATGGGAAAAACAGCGTTTGTCCTTAATATTGCGCAGCATGTCGCGTTCCGGCAGAACCGGACCGTTGCGATATTCAGTCTGGAAATGTCAAAGGAACAGTTGGTGAACCGGCTTTTTTCTCTGGAATCTTATGTAGATGCACAGCTTTTAAGAACAGGTAATCTGAAAGATTCCGATTGGGAAAAACTGATAGAAGGGGCGGGAATTATCGGACGTTCCAATCTTATCATAGATGATACACCCGGTATTTCGATTTCCGAGCTGAGATCGAAATGTCGCAAATACAAATTGGAGCATAATCTTGAACTGATTATTATTGACTACCTTCAGCTTATGAGCGGAAGCGTGGGAGGAAGAAGCGAATCACGTCAGCAGGAAATTTCGGATATTTCCCGTTCGCTGAAAGCTCTTGCGAGAGAACTGCACGTGCCGGTTATCTCATTGTCACAGCTCAGCCGGGCCGTAGAGCAGAGACCGGACCATAGACCGATGCTTTCGGACCTTCGTGAGTCAGGGGCTATCGAGCAGGATGCCGATGTGGTTATGTTCATTTATCGTGATGATTATTATAATAAAGATACAGAACATGTAAATGAAGCAGAAATTATTATTGCCAAACAGAGAAATGGCCCGATTGGTACCGTAACACTGACATGGCTTCCGCAGTATACGAAGTTTGCAAATTCTCAGCGTAAAATTGAGTATGAAGAATAATGAGGAGACGGTGACTGGGTGACTGGGGGACTGGGCGACAGGTACATAGTCGCCCGTCTCCAGTCATCCTTACATACTAGTACACCGGATAATAAGTAACTGACACCTTGACTTGTCTGATTTTTCATCTGCAGCGTGGTCGTCAATCGACGTAGCCACCGCTACGCCTCATTCCTCCGCCTTGCATATGAAACAATCATCCTGCGTCAATGTATCAGATACTTATTTTTCGGTGTACTAGACTGGTGCATTATCTGCTCCTTTGCAAGATGGTATAACAAGAAGCACCGAAGGCGACATCATATGTCAAAGGTGGGATTTGTTAGAAATAGCATTTACGAAAAAGGATTAAAGAAAATGGCTAAAGCATGACGTAATGCTGTAGAAAG
>JAXFTO010000053.1:0-4128 GCA_034176745.1 Bariatricus sp.
CTGCATGAAAATGCATGACTTTGGGACCCGTAAAACATGAGAAAGTAGCCATTTTTCGCAGAAAAATGTGCGGATTTCGAATGTTTTTAGGATTTCGGGAGCGTGAAACGCGAAGAAATCCGTAAGCATCATGGGGTCAAAGGCTTTTGACCCCAACATCATAATATAAAAGGGAGCCTTAAAGCTCCCTTTCATTATCTTCACTGTATTAATTAACTGCATTGATTCGTGCAACAGCACGCTTAAGCGCCGCTTCGGCACGAGCTATATCGATCTCTGCCTTTTTTGTATTCAAACGGTCTTCCGCACGTTTCTTTGCCGCTTCAGCACGGGCTACATCAATATCTGACGGCCACTGGGCATCTTCAGCCAATACAGTAACCTTTTCTTTCAGGATTTCAACAAATCCCCCAAGAATAGCTGCTTTCTTCACTTCTCCGTCATTGTGTATCTTCATTACACAAGGTTCCAGAATCGTCGTAAGCGGAATATGCTGTGCATATACACCAAGCTCACCCTCTGTACTTGTGAATTCCAGAAATTCTGCTTCACCTTCTGTGAATACTTTATCAGGAGAAATGATACTCAGTTTGAATTTTTCTGCCATAGGATGTCCCTCCTATTTCACACGGGCAAGCACGTCATCAATATTACCTGCATTCAGGAAATATCCTTCAGGAATATCGTCATGCTTTCCTTCCAGAATTTCCTTGAAGCCCTGAATCGTCTCGCTGATCGGAACGTAACGTCCCTCCAGACCGGTGAACTGTGTAGCTACATGGAACGGCTGAGACAGGAATCTCTGAATCTTACGAGCACGGTTAACAACCAGCTTGTCGTCTTCTGACAGTTCATCCATACCAAGAATTGCGATGATATCCTGCAGTTCTTTGTACTTCTGAAGAATTTCCTGTACACCACGGGCAACTTTATAGTGTTCCTCACCGACAATATGCGGGTCAAGGATACGGGATGTAGACTCAAGCGGGTCTACAGCCGGATAAATACCAAGTTCTACGATGGAACGTGAAAGTACGGTCGTCGCATCCAGATGGGCAAATGTTGTAGCCGGAGCCGGGTCGGTCAAGTCATCGGCCGGTACATATACAGCCTGTACGGATGTGATAGAACCACTCTTCGTTGAAGTAATACGCTCCTGAAGTGCTCCCATCTCTGTCTGCAGTGTCGGCTGGTAACCTACGGCTGAAGGCATACGTCCAAGCAGCGCAGATACCTCAGAACCTGCCTGAGTGAAACGGAAAATATTATCGATGAAAAGAAGCACGTCCTTTCCACCTTTATCACGGAAGTACTCAGCAAGAGTCAGTCCTGTAAGACCTACTCTCATACGCGCTCCAGGCGGTTCGTTCATCTGTCCGAATACCATGGCTGTTTTCTTGATAACTCCGGACTCTGTCATTTCGCCGTACAAGTCGTTACCTTCACGGGTACGCTCTCCTACACCTGTAAATACTGAATATCCACCGTGCTCTGTAGCGATGTTTGTAATAAGTTCCTGGATAAGTACCGTCTTTCCTACTCCGGCACCACCAAACAGACCAATCTTTCCACCTTTCTGATATGGGCAAAGAAGGTCAACGACTTTGATACCTGTCTCAAGCATCTCTGTCTCTGTAGCCTGTTCTTCAAAACTTGGAGCTTTTCTGTGGATCGGCATATATTCTACACCTTCCGGTGTAGGTTTCTCATCGATCGGCTTACCAAGTACATTGAAGATACGACCAAGTGTTGCTTCGCCAACTGGTACGGAAATCGGTCCTCCTGTTGCTACGGCATCCATACCGCGCACCAGACCGTCCGTTGAATCCATGGCAATACATCTAACTGTGTCGTCACCCAGATGCTGCGCAACCTCTACCACAAGAATCTTTCCGTCTTTTCTCGTAATCTCAACAGCTTCGTTGATTTCCGGTAATTTTCCTTCTGAAAACTTGAGGTCGAGTACGGCACCGATAACCTGGGTGATCTTCCCTATATTCTTATCTGCCATTTTTTCCTCCTTACTTACAAGGTTCTTCCGCAGCTATTAACCGATTGCTTCAGCACCGGCAATAATCTCCGTAAGTTCCTGAGTAATAGCACCCTGACGTGCTCTGTTATATTTCAATTCCAAATCATCTATCATTTCTTCTGCATTGCTTGTCGCAGAATCCATTGCCTGCATACGGGCACCATTTTCACTTGCAACCGCTTCAATAAAAGCGCCATACAGAATGCTGCTGATATACTTGGGAACGAGAAGCTTCACTGCTTCTTCTTCCTCCGGTTCGAAATTCATCGGAGTAATCTTGTCTGCAGCATTTGCCTCTTCCCCTTCCTCTGCTTCCTGCGCTTCGACCGGAAGCACTTTCATCAGAGTCGGTATATGGCTGACCGTATTTTTAAAGAAAGTATAGGCAAGGTAGATTTCACCGATCTCTCCTTTGGCGAAATCATCCAGAAGCCTTGTTGCAATTACTTTTGCATCGTCATAAAGCGGCTCTTCGATCACTTCCGAATAATCGGCTGCGATCTCATACCCTTTATGCTTTAAAAGCTCCAGGCCCTTTCCTCCGACCGCATAAATGCGGACATCTTCTTTCTTAAAATCACTGCCGGTAATCAGTTTCACGATATTTGAATTGTAACCTCCGGCAAGACCCCTGTTGGAAGTAATCACTACGATTGCCTTCTTCTCGCATCCGTTTGACTGAACATACGGATGATTCAGATTTCCTGCTTTTGCAAGCAGAGAGGTCATTGTCTGGTACATACAATTAAAATATGCTTTCGAATCCTCGGCACGGCTTCTTGCTTTCTGTAATTTAACGGTAGAAACAAGCTTCATGGCTTTCGTAATCTGCTGCGTACTCTGAATACTCGTTCGACGCCGCTTGATGTCTCTCATAGATGCCATGATTTGTCACCTCTTCCTAGAATTCTTCTTTAAATTCGCTGATTGCCTTCTTCAGTGCCTCTTCTGTTTCCTCAGTCATAACTTTCTGGTTTCTGATGGATTCAGGAATTTCCGGATACTTGGTATCAATAAATTCAAATAATCCTTTTTCAAAACGAAGAACGTCTTCAACCGGGATATCAAGAATCAGCTTCTTAACAGCAGCATAAATGATAATAATCTGGTATTCAACCGGCATCGGCTGATACTGCGGCTGTTTCAAAATTTCACGAACGCGTTCGCCCTGTGCAAGACGTTCGGCCGTATCAGCATCAAGTTCAGAACCGAACTGAGCGAAAGCTGCCAGCTCACGATACTGTGCAAGGTCTGTACGGATCGTACCTGCAATCTTCTTCATAGCCTTGATCTGCGCAGAACCACCAACACGGGATACAGAAAGACCTGCGTTGATAGCCGGGCGGAATCCGGCATTAAATGCTTCTGTTTCCAGATAAATCTGACCGTCAGTAATAGAAATTACGTTTGTCGGAATGTATGCCGATACGTCACCTGCCTGTGTCTCGATAATCGGAAGCGCTGTAAGCGATCCTCCACCAAGGCTGTCAGAAAGACGTGCAGCTCTTTCCAGAAGTCTTGAATGCAGATAGAAAACGTCTCCAGGATAAGCTTCTCGTCCTGGCGGACGACGGAGCAGAAGGGAAAGTGTACGGTATGCAGTTGCATGTTTGGACAAATCGTCATAAATAATCAGGACGTCTTCGCCATTCTCCATCCACTCTTCACCCATCGCACATCCTGAATATGGTGCGATGTACTGCAGAGGTGCCAGCTCACTTGCTGTCGCAGCTACTACGGTGGTGTAATCCATAGCGCCATAGCTCTCCAGTGTCTTTACAATATTCGCTACGGTAGAAGCTTTCTGACCGATTGCTACATAAATACATTTAACATTCTGCCCTTTTTGGTTGATGATCGTATCAATCGCAATGGCAGTTTTACCTGTCTGTCTGTCACCGATGATAAGCTCACGCTGTCCACGTCCGATCGGAATCATGGAGTCGATTGCTTTAATACCGGTCTGCAGAGGGGTATCTACTGATTTACGGGTAATAACACCCGGTGCTACTCGTTCGATCTGACGGTAATTCTCCGCCTGAATCGGTCCTTTGCCATCAATTGGCTGTCCAAGTGCATTTACTACACGACCCAGC
>JAXFTO010000054.1:0-3124 GCA_034176745.1 Bariatricus sp.
TCTTTTATGGATGCCGCAAATCTTCTTGGCATTCATAATTCAAATCTGTATGAGATATGGCGCAGGGAGAATCTGGAAACCATTACGGTTGATTCAGTCAAGCGTATTCCGGTAGATGTATTTGAACGCTGGTATGAGAATCAGATCATGTATCAGAAGGCGGACAGGATGCCGACCCTTACGGATCTGGAAGCAGATTTTATTCCATTACAGGAAGCGGCAGACCTTCTGGGAATTACCAAAGAGAAGCTGTCAGTAATTACGAGAGCAAGCCGGTATAAAGATATTTTTGAAATCCGGGTATATGATAACAAGAAGTGGATTTCAAAGAAAAGTTTCCAGCAATTCCTGAATGCGCAGAATGTATATCAGGTGATAAAGGAACCGGAGAAGGAGATGTCTACAAGGGAGGAATCTATGGAAACAAAGGAATTTATATCCAGACAGGAGGCTGCGGCCCTTGCCGGTGTAACATCAGGAACCATCACGAAATGGGTACAGCTGGAGCGATTCCCCTGTGTGGGTGCGGGCAGAGTTCTTCGGATTTATCGTAAGGAGTTTTTACAATGGCTTAAGGAATACCAGGAAGGAGGAGTATGATATGGCTTTCATAAGAAAACGTGGAAATAAGTTTTGTGTGGTATACAAAGTGAAGGACGAAGATGGGGCGGAACATCAGAAGTCCGAGACATATGCTAGCCAGAAAGAAGCAGACAGGCGGAAAAAAGAAATTGAGTACAAATTGTCTGTCGGAAAATTTGAGGCTCCGAAGTGTGTCAGACTCCACGAACTCATTGAGGAATATGTAAAGATTTATGGTCATGATAAGTGGGCTGTATCTACTTATGACGGAAACATGGGAGTAATCAATAATTACATCATTCCTACAATCGGGGATACAAAGCTTTCCAGCATCAATAATCACTTTCTGGAGAAGTATTATAAAGAACTGCTGGAAATGCCGGCAGTAAAAAGCACCCACAATAAAGAAGGAGAAGAAAAAATATCAGTTGCAACAGTCAATGAGATTCATAAGATTCTCAGAAGCTGCTTCCGGCAGGCAGTAAAATGGGGACTGATGGAGAAAAATCCGGCAACGGACGCAACGGTTCCAAGGTATAAAAAGCAGGAGAGAGAAATCTGGACAGCAGAGATGCTGATGCAGGCTCTGGATGCCTGTGATAACAAACTGATGAAGGTGGCATTTCATCTCAGTTTTACAGCTACACTTCGTCTGGGGGAATTGCTTGGACTGACCTGGGACTGCATGGATATATCCGAGGAGGCGATTGCAGAGAACCGTGCTTACATTATTATCAATAAGGAAGTGGAGCGGGTATCGAGAAAGGCGGTTGATAATTTGAATTCAAAGGATATCATCCTAACCTTTCCTTCCATGAGAAATAATAATAAAACAGTCCGGGTGCTGAAAACACCTAAGACAGAGAGCAGTATCCGCAGAGTCTATATCCCAAAATCCGTTGCACTCTGTCTGGTTGACTTGAAGAAAGAGCAGGATGAAATCATAGAGGCACTTGGCAGTGAATATCAGAATTATAACCTGGTTATGGCTACAACCTTTGGGCTTCCAATTGGTGACAGCTATCTGAGAGATAAAATGCAGAAGATTATTGACAAGCTTGGGCTGCCGGATGTGGTGTTTCATAGCATCAGACATACCAGTGTCACCTACAAGTTGAAACTCAGCGGCGGAGATATCAAGGCGGTGCAGGGAGATTCCGGCCATGCGCAGGCAGATATGGTAACGGAAGTGTACGGGCATATCATAGACGAGGACCGCAGGAAAAATGCAGAACTGATGGAGAATGCATTTTATAATAAGGAAAACCTCAATCCGGAGATGCGCAGCCAGACAAATAACAGTAATACAGTGGCTGTGCCGGAGGGAGTAGATGCGGAATTGTTAATGAAGGTGCTGACGAACCCGGAAATGGCAGCATTGCTTACTTCATTGGCAAAGACGATGAAAGTATAAGAATTAAGAAGAAACAGCGGTACAGTATAGAGGAATTCTATACTGTATCGCTGTTTTCAGGTTTTCTGTACAAATGATTTCAATAAAATTGTTGTATGTAATTATTAAGATTACTTTTCCAAGAGGTTCTTGTTAATTTCTCCAGAAGCAATAGTGTTTTCGATCCATAATTTTAGAGATTCAATGGTTAGTGACATACTTTCAAGATATTCCTTAATTCTTAGGAAATCTGTAATTTCATCCTCTGTAACTTTTCCATCAGCTGCGATGTCAATCATCCGATCTCTTTCTTTGGAAAGGGTATTTAACGTAGAGAGCATTTCAAGAGTTATCATCGACAAATCTTTGGCAGTTACTTCAGGAACATATTCTTTACCAATCGGGCATTCATGTGAACAGTAGTAATTGCATAAAGAAGGGTTTTTATAGCAATCTACCATTGCAAGAATTTCATCTGGATGAGGATACGACTTTTCATTTTCGATTTTTTCAATTCTGTCAGAAGATATAAATTCGAGCTGCTCAGCGGCGGATTCTCTTGTAAGTCCAGCATTTTCACGACTTATTTGATATATATTTTTGTTTTCCTTTGTAGATTTACGCCCCATTTTGATTCTCCTTCATAATTGTTATGTTAATGTCTATTATACATGTAAATAATGCATAAATAAACAAAAATCATTTAAGGTTATACGGAAGCGAAATAGAAAGCGCTATCTCGCACCTGTAGACATTTTTTGAAAATGAGTTTCAAGCTATACTTAAGCCATAAAGAAATAACGAAAGACAATTTCAGATATATGGAGGATGAAAGCTATGTTAAACACGATTAAGAAAGTGATTATTGGGGCAGGTGCTATTATTGTTGTTCTTTATGCATTGGTACTGATAACGGCATGGTTTCCGCTTTCGCAATCTGCGCGATCGCAGCCGGTGCGTTCATCGTCCTGAGCAAGAAAAAAGAAGCGTAATATTTCCTGAAACTGAAAATATGCGGTAGTTGTGAAACTGCCGCATTTTATGTTTTTTTGCGTTCTTTTGTATATCTTTTTCCTTTTTGTTCAAACTAATGACAGTACGCAACGGAAGGAAAGAGGCATTATGATGAATGATGAAAACGAGAAAAAC
>JAXFTO010000055.1:0-4744 GCA_034176745.1 Bariatricus sp.
CTTGATCTTATCCAGGCTCAGAGTATATGGATGAACTTCACAATATACATTACACTCTCTGACACGTCTTGCAATTAACTGATTATACTGTCCGCCGAAATCGAGGACAATTACTAATTCGTTCTTCACAAGTTTTCCTCCTATTATTGTAATAATGATTTCATTATAAATGAGGTTACGAAATTTCGCAACCTCACATTTTCAATTGCACTATACAATTGCTTCCTTTTTTGTCAGACTATCTTTTTCTCTCGTCACCTTTTATTGCCAGTGCAATCCCGATTACAGCTGCAAACAAAACTCCTGCGCACGGCCATACGACCCACGTTCTATGCCAGGCTCCCGTATAAAAACTGATTCCCAGATAAATTGCAGTCACGATACACCAGTAAATACCACTGATTCTTGCCGTTTTCTTCTGCTCCAGTTTCTTTTCAGGAGTATAATCGCCTTCCTGAAGGAGCATCTGATAGCACCCCCTCTTCTCCCCTGAAACCACGAACAGAAACACTGCACCTGCTACAATACAAAGGAGAAGAACTACGCACCAGATATATACCATTTCCGAATCAGTCACGATTGGCGCCGCAAGCAGCGGGACTGCACTTAATATACACATAACAATTCCCACGATCGTACAGATTCTGTAAGTCCCTTCATATTCAGCCATTTTTTTACGAACGATGCCTTCAATTCCATATTCCAATGAAAACTGTTCTTTTTCCAGATATTCATATTTTTCCATCTTCATCCCGTGGAGAACGAAAAATGCAGTCGCTGCGGCTAGCATAAGCAAAAGTATAATAACCCCCGCACCACCGGCAAAATTTTCTGAAATACCGACGGATGTTTCTTCCGCCAATCCTCCAAGCGCAAGGAGCGGTACCGGAGATAAAATACATGCCGCCACTGCCATCCCCATATGTGCTGCGGAACTGCTACGTGCCTCCATAAAGTCGGTTGCCTCTTCCATATTGACTCTTCTTAAAACAGCTTCCTCTTTCACTGGTTCTGCCTGCATGCAGACAATTTCCGGTGCCATCTCAATCTCTTCTTTTAACAAGTAGTCTGTGCTGACTCCGAATATCTGACTTAACTTCAGAATTCTATCCAAATCAGGAATGGATGCTCCGGATTCCCATTTTGATACAGACTGGCGGGACACGCCCAGCTGATATGCCAGTTCTTCCTGTGACCAGCCATTTTTCTTTCTCATTTCCATAATCTTTTCTGCTAAAATCATACTCTATCCTTCCTTTCCGATAAGAAACTTTCCCGTTGCTTTCGTCATCGGGTATGCCTGTATCATAGGATATTTTCCGGTTGACAACCACCAATTGCGCTGTATAATTTGTCACCCGGCAGTTGCGGACAACTCAATTCTGTAAAAAAAGAAATAGATATCCACTGTTTTATACATTTTTACTTAAAGTCCTGCAAAAAACAGCTCATAAAAATCATCTTCGCCTTCCAGTTTCGGAGAATTCTCTCCGCCTCCATTGGTACTTCTCTTCATCGCTGCATGGAATTCTTCTCCGGCACAGATCACATCCATTTCATAAAGCTCATAACCAAGCTCTCTGCACGCACTGCAGAATGCTGTAAGGGGTTCCTCTTCATCTCGTGTTGCAAGCAAGCGTTGTTTCACTTCTTCATCGCGTACGGCTTTCTCACGTAATTCATCCAACATTCCTACTACATCAATCATGTCTGTCTCCTCCTTATGTTGCCCTATTGAACTGTTTTCACATATGTAAAGACTCTACATATATATCTGATTCTATCTTGTTATTCTCCATAAAACAACCGATAATTTAGAAAAATGACCGGAAATTTACTCTATTCCCAGTCATTTTGTCTATTCTTCAAAAAGTACTTCGACTTATTACGCTTTCCAGAAGCTTATAAGTTTCTTTAATAATCTTTTCAGTTCTGTCTGTTCTTCTTCACTCAGAACATCGAACATCTCTTTTTCATCCATCCGAGGGGTTTGTTCATGAACAGCAGCTTTTCCTGCTTCGGTAAGACTTATCACACTTTTACGCTTGTCCTCCTCATCCTTCTCCCTCGTGATCATCCCCTTCTGCTCTAGCTTCGTCAGAATCTCGCTCAAAGATCCCGGCTGAATCCGGAGAATATCCTGCAATTCTTTCTGACTCATACTCTCTTTTTCAGATAAAATCGTGAGGATACTTCCCTGGCCTCCCCCATGCCTTCCTCTATGATGCAAATGATGTCCACAGGCATGCATTAATCCGGACAGACTATCTTCATCAAATCCTCGTCCGCGATGTCCTGCATGTTCTCCATAGCCGCCATGTCTTCCATGGCCTCCGTGACCTTCATGGCCTTCATGGCCTCCATGGCCTCCATGATGATGTTTTCCTTCGGACGCTCCATATTCCATTTCTCCCAGCATTGCCCTGCGTCCTCTCGGACAACGTAATGCGGTAATCGGGCAGTGATTCGGGCACTGTGTACATACTTCATTCTTCTCTATTGTCATTATAATTCCTCCTTTTCTTTTTGGTACCTTAATATTATCACCTTGCGCATTATTTGTCAAGGTGCCTAATTATTTTTACCTTACCATTTCTCTCTCCTACATATCCTCTTATTTTCACTTTCCAGGGCTACTGTAATTTACCCTTTAGTTCATAATAAAAAATATACTGCTGAAGTACCCCTTCGATTCCTTTATATCTTCGTTTCGGAAATCCCCGCTTGTAGTGCGCTTCCATCGCCTGATGAATATGCGTATCAATTGGAAATGCCTGAAGATGATGAAGTGAAAACAGACAAATACAGTCCGCTACCTTCACACCGACACCAAAAAGTTTCAAAAGTTCTTCTTTTGCTTTCTTATATGGCATTTCCCGTATCTTCTCCAGATTCACATCTCCGCTCACAATGCTTCTTGCACTTCTTACAACATACTTACTCCGGTACCCAAGATTACATGCTTTGAGCGCATCATCATCAAGCCCGGCAAGCGCCTCCGGTTTTGGAAATGCATAGTAGATCTTACCTTTCGCATTTTCTTTCTTCTCGCCGTACTCACGGCAAATATTTTCGATACATTTTCGGATTCTTGGAATATTATTTTGCTGCGAAATCAAAAAAGACACGATCATTTCCCACAAATCTTGTCTGAGTATCCGCATTCCCGATCCAAATGCCGCGGCATTTATCAGATACGTATCATTCGGGTTGATCTGCGCAATATAGCCTGCGTAATCTGTATCAAGATCAAAATATCCTTTCCAGAATTCTTCAAATTCCTCTTCGGTACAGTCGAAAATACATTCCGTTCCTTTTTGAGTCACCTCCAGATAACGGTCTCCCGCAATAATTTTCATCTGGATTATCCCTTCTGACGAATCTGTCTCTTCAAAAAACGGAGCCATGCGAAAGCACTGCCCCGAATCACAAATCTGGTAAATATCAAAATTCTCTATCGTTTTTCTAACCATTTCTGCTCCTACTTCTTTGTTTTTCTATGACCTGCTACAAGTCCCAGGCACATTCCTATGCTAATACCATAGCACATTCCTAAAGATGTATTTTTTAAAGCGGTTCCAAATGCGGCTCCTATCGCCACACCAAAACACATTCCCATGGCCATGTAAGTACCCACTTGGTTTTCTTCCTCCTGCCATGCGAGTGCCTCCTGCTCCAGTTTCTTCATAAATGCATCTTTTCCTTCGCAGTATCCGTCATTATCATAAGTGAATTCTTCTGCAAGCTTTGTCTTTAATTTTGCATATTCTTCTGCTTTTCCTTTATTGCTTCTTAAATAATCCCGTACCGCCAGATGCCGCTGGATCTGGGCGGTATCTTCTTTCTGAAAAATGTGAATATGATGCGTCCGGTTATCGCCGCCTTTTCTGAAGAAACGTCTGCCCGGAATCCCGAATTCGCCCATACACTCGTATCCAAGGGCTTCAAACTGTGCATTCTGTCCGTCCACAAGGGAAATATCTTTTACCACAGGCATGATGTCGATCACCGGCTTTGCCTTTAATCCCTTCACGGACGTACTGCCAATGTGATGAATTTCCACACAGTTTTTACCCAGGATTGCTTTTATTTTCTTCGATTCTTCTTTGAACTGCTTCTCCCACTCCGGATTATAGTCCACAACCTCTATTTTTCTTGCCATGATTATCTTCCCTCCCAATACTCTATAATGACACATCTTCCACAATCAGATTTTTCTATAAAATGAAATCGGCAGAAATGCAGCTACGACCGCAAACACAAGTGACGGAAGCCAGTTTGCAACCCGAATTTTCTTTCCCCAGAGAGCAGGTCAGAACTATGATGATAATCGGGGACAGTATCGCTTTGGTTACCAATCCAGTCCAATCACTACAATACGCCAAACAACCTCTCCCAGTTGTCATCATTTATGATTCTTTCACTGGGAGCATCTGCATTTTCAAGCATACTTTCTACGCAATTCGCTAATGTTACATCTACAAATCGCCCTACGTCAATGCCGCGTAATTCAAAGAAAAGGAGTGGATTTTCATCGAATCTGGCTCCGATTCCATATAACGCTGCAGCTACATGTTTACACAATAATGCCCAGTCCGGGCAGCTGCAGTTAAAGCTGATCTCTCTGGGCTCCGGGAAAAGTCCTTTTTCTCCAAGGAAGACATCCTTCAGTTCCTGGGGAAAATCTCCTTTCATAAGCCGCTCCAGATTCTCTATTTTTCTGCCGCACTGTTCGATTACATAC
>JAXFTO010000056.1:0-3327 GCA_034176745.1 Bariatricus sp.
TTATATCTCATTGGATATTCTTCCTTGATATATTTAATCCACATACGCCCATACTTTCCTACATCTATATCTGCCTTCTCTGTTCCTGCGACAAGCACCGTATAAAAGATTCCATCCCTTTCTTCATATGGGATGCCAAGCTTTTCAAATGTTGTCTTTCTCATAATGATTACCGCCTTTCTCATCACTCTGCAGAATATCAAGCACATGCTTTAATTGAACCAGCAGTTCTTCAACATCTATACCTCTGTCAGATTCATCTAATGTCTGTAATTCTTCCAGTATCGTATCAAGATGCACCTGTACTTTCTTTGCCACCTTCATTCCACCAACAACCCTGATTTCATGCTTCAGAAGACATTGGATGATATAATCCTGTTTTGAAAGTCCGCTGAGTGAAACCTTCACATTCAGCTCCTGTGCTTCCTCCGGTGACATACGAAACGCTACTACAACATTTCTCCATCTGTTCTTGGCATCCAGCCTTTTCTCGCTCATAATAATCTGCTCCTTCCGATATAAAATCTATTCTTTTAATTTCTGCTGCATATATCCAGCAAAACTTGTACCGGCATGATTCATAATGTTTTACATAGGCATTATCAGACTGCCTTGTACTTATCAATGCTTATAATTTTTTCCGCAGCCGCATCCATATCAATCATAGGTTCTGTTTCCTCTGTCTGCATGATTTCTACATCATCATCCTGATCTTCGCAATCCTCAAAGCTTGCATTGACAGCATCAAGTCTGTCCGCCATTGCCACCTGCTTTGACGGAAACAGATGCGAATAACGATATGTGATATCAATGCTCTCATGACCAACCCTGTCAGCTATTGCAACTGCGGAAAACCCGAGGTCGATCAGATGTGAAATGTGCGAATGCCTTAGATCATGGATTCTGATTTTCTTCACACCGGATAATTTGCAGCCACGCTCCATCTCATGATGAAGAAAGCTCTTTGTTACCAGAAAAATCCTGTCTGTTGGTTTTTGGTCATATAACATTGCAAAATATTCCTGCATTTCTTCCGCAAGGAATTTTGGCAGCTTGATTGTTCTGTTGCTCTTAGGTGTTTTCGGTGTTGTAATAACATCCTGCCCCTGCAGTCGCTGATACGATTTATTTATTCTGACTGTGTTCTTTTCAAAATCAAAATCTTCCATCGTAAGAGCAAGCAGCTCACCTAATCTCATTCCCGTCCAGTACAGCATTTCAAATGCATAAAATGAAACCGGCTTGTCAATCACCGCTTCGGAAAACTTCTTATATTCTTCAGTTGTCCAGAAAAGCATTTCCTTCTTTTCTTCCCTACCCATATTTCCAGCCTGCCTTGCCGGATTTGATTTCAGATTATAAAACCTGCACGCATGATTGAATATCGCACTTAAGATGTTATGCATTGTCTTCTTATAAGTCTGGGAATAACATTTCCCATTCTCATAACGGAATGCTACCATCTCATTCTGCCACTTGCGTACATCTCCCGGTGTAATCTCATTCATCTTAAGATTCTTAAAATATGGAAGTATCTTTGTATCCACAATGTGTTCTTTTGTAAGCCAAGTGTTGAGTTTGACATAATTTTTCACATCCTCTGTATACAGCTTCCAGAACTCTCCAAATGTCATATCCAGATTATTCTCCTGCCGTATTTTGTAATTACGCTCATAATCAAGTGCTTCCCTCTTTGTTGCAAAACCTCTTTTCTTTATCTGTTTGTTTTCCCCGGTCCAGTCCTTACAATAGAATTTGACAAACCAGGTGCCTGTCTTACTGTCTTTATAAGCTGGCATATTCATCATCTCCTTCTTTCCATATGAAGAAGCAGATGCCTAAGCCGTATCGCTTCTGCACCTGCCTCTATCACAATCTTCTTACCTGTTGCTTATCCTGCATCACTCATACCATAAATGCGTTCTTCAAAATATTTTCTGCTTACTTTTCCACGGATAACAATGTAACCCTTCTTTTCAAGTTCACTGTTGATCTGTCTCATAAGCTTGTATGCTGCGGATCTTGAAATTCCAAGAATCTGCATCACATCTCCTACTTCTAAAAACTTTTCGTTCATGCCCTTTCACCACCTTTCCATTAAAATTTGTTTTGGCGTTTCTCCATACCAGTTCTGCTGATGTCACAACCAGCCTCCTTACCTGAGATAATCTCCTGTAATACCGCCCGCTCCTGCTCGAGGTACTCGGTCCGCTTGGGGGAGTGTCTACATTCGCTCGATTCCTATGAATGTCTTGGCAAATGCCTGTTAGATTTCTGGTACCGCTCATTTAGTTATTTTTCAATACCATATCGTATAGATAATTGAATTGATATTATTCTATACCGTATAGTATTGAATTGTCAAGAAGTTTTTCTAATGTTCTCGTATAGAAAAACTTCCATTTTCATTTTTTCCGTGTTATACTGTCTTTAACAATCCATCAGGGACAGACAAACGGAGGTGACTACACTATGACAATTGGTGAAAGAATAAAGAAAATACGGGTATTCCGTAAAATGACAATGGATGAACTGGGCGGTGCACTTGGATTTGAGGGCAAAAATATGTCGGTCCGCATATCCCAGTATGAAACCGGTGCACGCATTCCCGGTGAAGATATGATTCTAAAGCTTGCTGATGCATTGCACTGCAATTACAAGGCAATCTCTGATTACAGCCTTGGTGCTGCTGAAGATATCATTGAAACACTTTTCTGGCTTGAAGAAAGTGCCACATCACTTCCTGCCCGTGGAAAAGGTACAAGATTCCCAGAGTACACAGCTCCCGGCAACCTGATTCATCTGACTGCAATGACTCCGGCAAAGCCTTCCGAGACTGCCAGACCAACTTACAATGAAGATGATTATGAAAATGCAGGCTCACCTGTCGCATTAACTTTTGAATATGGATTGGTAAATGATTTCCTTTCGGAATGGTGTGAAATGAAAACGAAATTAAATAGTGGAGAGATTTCTCCTAATGAATATTTTGAGTGGAAAATAACATGGCCTCAAGCGTAAATGAAACTATTCCTGCACAGCTCACTTTAGTACCATTTTAGTACCACAAGGCAAAAAACAAGCTCGCAAATGCCCATTTTACTAGGCTTTGCGAGCTTTTGAAAATTATTCAAACTCCTTTGCGGACAGCATTTCATGACACGCAAAGGCTGTTATTAGAGACTTACGCTTCGAACATGTGTTCTGGTTTGTACTTTTCGCACAGCTTATGAAGAAATAAACTCCAAAATAACTCCATTCTACTCTTTGTTATTTTGTTGTTCTTCTCTTGCGTACAGGAGATCCAATGCCTGACATACAACACCA
>JAXFTO010000057.1:0-86098 GCA_034176745.1 Bariatricus sp.
GAGTTGTTATGAACGAATTAGAAAAATGTATGGCTGGTGAATGGTATGACTGTCACAATGCAATTTTTTTGGAGTATAAAAATAATGCAAGAAATTTGTTGTCGCAGTATAATTCTTTTGCATATAACCAGACAAGAGAAAAGACAGAAGTTTTGAAACAACTCTTTGGAAGCATAGGGGAAAATGTTTCGGTAGGAATTCCTTATTATCAGTAATCAAAAAGAACAAAAAATGGGAAGCCTCGAATCAAGGCTTCCCATTTAATTAAAAATGCGGAAGATGGGACTTGAACCCACACGACTGCAATAGTCACAAGATCCTTAGTCTTGCTCGTCTGCCAGTTCCGACACTTCCGCGCGACTGCTTTATTATATATTAAATAAATGGATTTGTCAATAAGAAAAAAGTTTTTTATGATAATTGCTATGGATTATAAAGTGTTTGTTTCTGTGTTTAATGGAGCAAAAGAAAAACCCTTGAAAATTCAAGGGCTTTTTCAAAAAAATAATGCGGAAGATGGGACTTGAACCCACACGACTGCAATAGTCACAAGATCCTTAGTCTTGCTCGTCTGCCAGTTCCGACACTTCCGCATACCAGCTATTTTGTTTATGCTTTGCTGACAACAGTTATAATACATGATTATTTGGGGAAAGTCAACACAATTTTTTTGAAAAAATATATTCGCAATATTAATAATTAAAAAGGAAATAGAAACAAAATTCGATATTTAACAAATACTCTTTCTAATTGAGAGAAAATATAGTAAAATAATAAATAATTGAGCGGTTTATTTATGCGTTTTTTCAATCAATGCCAGACGAATTGAGATGAGAAGAAGAAAAAATGGCGAAACGGATGTCAGGAGGTAGCCGTATGTTAGAAAAAGTAGATTTAACAAAGAAAATGAGCAAGGAAGAATACAAGGAGAAGATGGAGACGCTGGAGCTGGAGCTTGGGCATCTGCAGCGGGAATGCAAGGAACAGAAAATTCCGGTGATGATTGCCTTTGAAGGGTACGGAGCTTCGGGAAAAGGCCTGCAGATCGGACGTCTGATCCAGGGATTGGATCCGAGAGGATTTGAGGTACATGCGGTTAAGAAAGAAACGGAAGAGGAACGGATGCACCCTTTCATGTGGCGTTTCTGGACGAAGACACCAGAGCGGGGAAGAATTGCGATCTACGATACGAGCTGGTACCGCAGAGTACAGATCGACCGGTTCGACGGCAAAGTGTCGGAAGAAGAACTGCCGGCAGACTATGAATCGATTCGTTCTTTTGAAAAGCAGCTTACAGATGACGGAATGGTCATTGTGAAATTGTTTCTTGCGATCGATCAGAAAGAACAGAAAAAGCGGTTCAAAAAGCTGATGGAATCGAAGGAGACGAAGTGGAGAGTCAGCGAGGGCGATCTGAAGAGAAATAAGGAATTTGCACGATATGAGCAGATGAATGAAGAGATGCTTCGGAAAACAGATACGGATTATGCACCGTGGACGATCATTGAAGCGACGGATAAGCGGTATGCAACAGCGAAGATCTTCACGACAGTGATCCATGCAATGCAGATGGCGCTGGAGAAGGTGAAGATGCCGGAGGAAGCACAGGAAGAGAGAAGAAGCGGTGGAGAGAGAGAATTCCAGGAATCGCTGCTTGCGAAGGCGGATTTGTCCAAAAAGCTCAGCAAGAAGCAGTACAAAGAGCAGCTTAAGGAACTGCAGGGCAAGATGGAACGTCTCCACGGTGAACTGTACCGCAGAAGAATTCCGGTGGTGCTCGGCTTCGAGGGCTGGGATGCCGGAGGCAAGGGCGGCGCGATCAAGCGTCTGACGGAACACATGGATCCGAGAGGATATGTGGTAAATCCGACTGCATCCCCGAATGATATTGAGAAAGCACATCATTACCTGTGGCGTTTCTGGAGAGCTATGCCGAAAGCGGGCCACATTGCGATCTTCGACAGAACCTGGTACGGTCGTGTGATGGTAGAACGAATCGAAGGATTCTGTACGACGAAAGAATGGCAGAGAGCCTACAAGGAAATCAATGATATGGAGCAGGATCTGGTGAATGCCGGCGCTATCGTGCTGAAATTCTGGATGCAGATTGATAAAGATGAGCAGGCAGCAAGGTTTAAGGCGCGCCAGGAAAATCCGGAAAAACAGTGGAAGATCACCGATGAAGACTGGAGAAACCGTGAAAAATGGGATCAGTACGAAGAAGCAGTCAATGAGATGCTGATTCGTACTTCCACACCGCATGCACCGTGGGTCGTAGTGGAAGGAAACTGCAAGTATTATGCAAGGATCAAAGTGCTTGAGACGGTGGTTCATGCCATTGAAGAACGTCTGAAAGAAGAAAAATAATGAGAAGTTCGCATGAACAGATCGCTGAAAGGGAGCAGGAATATGACGATCAGAGAGCAGATGGAACAGCGGGAAAAAGAATATTTAAGTGCGTATGCGACACTAAGCGTCAATACGAGAGGAAGAAAAAGAGAAGAGGCGCAGTGTGATATTCGGCCGGTCTTTCAAAGAGACAGAGACCGGATCCTGCACTGTAAATCGTTTCGCAGGCTGAAACAGAAGACACAGGTATTTCTGCTTCCCAAAGGGGATCATTATCGCACAAGGCTGACACATACTCTGGAGGTTTCACAAAATGCGCGGACCATCGCGAAGGCGCTGCGGCTGAATGAAGATCTGGCAGAAGCGATCAGTCTGGGGCATGATCTCGGGCATACGCCCTTTGGTCATGCCGGAGAGCGGGCTCTGAACGGAGTGTGTCCGGGCGGATTCAAACACAACGAACAGAGCGTGCGCGTGGTGGAAGTGCTGGAAAAGGACGGACAGGGGCTGAATCTCACATGGGAAGTCATCGATGGGATCCGCAATCACAAGAGTGTGGGAAAACCGGCAACTCTTGAGGGGCAGATCGTGAGGCTGTCGGATAAGATCGCCTATATCAACCATGATATTGACGATGCGATACGTGGAGGAATCCTTACTGAAGAGGATATACCGCTCCGGTTTCGAGAGGTGTTTGGAACCGGGATGCGTTCACGGCTGAACACGATGATCCATGATGTGATCATAAGTAGCATGGATCAGCCGGAGATCCGGATGTCGGAGGAAATCGAAGAGGCGATGCGTGATCTGAGAAAGTTTATGTTTGAGCATGTCTACCAGAATCCCCGTGCAAAGGGAGAAGAAACGAAGGCGATCCATATGATCGAAAATTTGTATTTTTATTATGAGGATCATCTGGAACTTCTTCCGGAACAATACCGGATTCAGATGGAGAAAGGCGATTCGGCGGAGCAGGTGGTGTGTGATTATATTGCCGGCATGACGGATAATTATGCCGTAAAAAAATTTGAGGATATTTTTATTCCGGAAGCGTGGAAAAATTAAAGGAAATCAAAAAGTTTTGTCGAATATATTAAATGTGAGGGCTTTTTACTACTGGAAACTTTTGGTTTTGCTTTCACACCAGGAAGGTGTAAAGATTTCATGTATTATTCGGATGAGATTATAGAAGAAGTTAGAATGAAAAATGATATTGTGGACGTAATATCGGGATATGTGAAGCTTCAGAAGAAGGGAAGCTCCTATTTCGGGCTGTGTCCGTTCCACAATGAGAAATCGCCGTCGTTTTCCGTAAGCCGGGATAAGCAGATGTATTATTGCTTTGGCTGCGGTGCGGGCGGCAATGTGTTTACATTTATTATGGAATATGAGAATTACTCTTTTACGGAGGCACTGAAGTTTCTCGCCCAGAGAGCGGGGGTGGAGCTTCCAAAGGAGGAGTATTCCAAAGAGGCGAAGGAGCGGGCGGATCTCAGGGCGACCCTGCTGGAGATGAACAAGCTGGCTGCAAAGTATTACTATGCGCAGCTGAAGGCGCCTGGAGGAAAGATCGCGCATGATTACCTGACGGGACGCAAGCTTAGCGAGGAGACGATCACCGCGTTCGGACTCGGGTATTCAAACAAGTACAGCAATGATCTGTATCAGTATCTGAGATCGAAAGGTTACAATGACGATCTGATCATCAAGGCCGGGCTGGTAAATGTAGACGAGCGAAACGGAATTTATGACAAATTCTGGAATCGTGTCATGTTTCCGATCATGGATGTGAATAACCGTGTCATTGGTTTCGGCGGACGTGTGATGGGAGACGGAAAGCCCAAATATCTGAACTCTCCGGAGACGATGATATTTGACAAGAGTAGGAATCTCTACGGACTGCACCGGGCACGGACATCAAGAAAACCATATTTTCTGATTTGTGAGGGATATATGGATGTGATTTCTTTACATCAGGCAGGTTTTACGAACGCTGTGGCATCGCTGGGAACGGCGCTGACACCCGGACATGCCGCTTTGATCAAACGGTATGTGAGTGAAGTGTACCTGACGTACGACAGTGATGAAGCCGGAACGAAGGCGGCACTCAGGGCGGTGCCGATTCTGAAGGACGCCGGCATCACCGCAAAAGTGATCCGTATGGAACCTTATAAGGATCCGGATGAATTTATCAAGAACCTCGGAGCGGAAGCATTTGAGGAGCGGATCGCAAAGGCCAGAAACGGATTTATGTTCAGTCTGGAGATGATGGAGAAAGATTATGATATGACTTCCCCCGAAGGCAAGACAGAATTTCTGCGGATGGCATCCAGAAAACTTGCAGAATTTGAAGAAGAGATCGAAAGAAATAATTATATTGAAGCAGTTGCAAAAGCGTATCGTGTCGGATATGAGGAACTGAAGAAGCTGGTCGTAAAGACGGCGATTCAGAGTGGACAGGCAACACCGGCGGTAAGGCCGAAGCAGACGCAGGATAAGACCGTTCCAAAAGAGGACGGGCATATGAAGTCGCAGAAGATCCTGCTGACCTGGCTGATCGACCATGAAGAACTGTTCCCGCAGATCAGCCGCTATATCACGCCGGAGGATTTTACAACGGATCTGTACCGGCAGGTGGCGGAGCTTTTGTTTGAACAGTACGAACAGGGCGATGTGAATCCGGCAAAGATCATGAACCATTTTACAGAAGAGGCCGATCACCGAGAAGCGGCGTCCCTTTTCCACACCAGGATCAAGGAACTGACGACAAAGCAGGAACAGGAGAAGGCGATCAAGGAGACGATCATCCGCGTGAAGGCGTACAGTATTGAGGAGGCAACGAAGAAGCTGGATTCCACGGACATCCAGGGACTTCAGCGGCTCATGAATGCAAAGAAGGCTTTGCAGGATTTGCAGAAACTGCATATTTCCATCAATTAGGGATAAAATATAAACAAGCAATGAGAGGAAGGACACGACATGGTAGAGAACGTGGCAAAATTTGAAGAAAAATTAAAGAGTCTGGTTGCGCTTGCCAAAAAGAAAAAGAACATTCTTGAAATCGGTGAGATCAACGAAGTGTTCCATGATATGGAGCTGGAACCGGATCAGATGGAAAAGGTGTTCGAGTATCTGGAATCGTCTGGAATCGACGTACTTCGCATCAGCGGAGATGTGGACGACACAGATGATGATCTGGAGATCATCCTGTCTGACGAGGATGAAGTGGATATGGAGAAAATCGATCTTTCTGTACCGGACGGAATCAGTATCGAAGATCCGGTCCGTATGTATCTGAAAGAGATCGGTAAGGTTCCGCTTCTGAGTGCGGAGGAAGAGATAGAACTGGCAAAGAGAATGGCGGAAGGCGATGAGGACGCAAAGAAGCGCCTGGCTGAGGCGAACTTGAGACTGGTTGTTAGTATTGCAAAGCGATATGTGGGAAGAGGTATGCTGTTCCTGGATCTGATTCAGGAGGGAAATCTCGGACTGATCAAAGCAGTTGAAAAATTTGATTATCAGAAAGGCTTTAAATTCAGTACTTATGCAACCTGGTGGATTCGTCAGGCAATCACGAGAGCAATTGCGGATCAGGCAAGAACCATCCGTATTCCGGTTCATATGGTAGAAACCATCAACAAACTGATTCGAGTGTCCAGACAATTATTGCAGGAGCTGGGACGGGAACCCACGCCGGAAGAGATTGCGGAAGAATTGGACATGCCGGTTGAACGTGTGCGTGAGATTCTGAAGATCTCGCAGGAGCCGGTTTCCTTGGAAACTCCGATCGGCGAGGAGGAAGACAGCCATCTTGGTGATTTTATTCAGGACGACAATGTTCCGGTGCCGGCGGAAGCAGCAGCACAGACGCTTTTGAAGGAACAGCTGGATGAGGTTCTTGATACACTGACCGACAGAGAGCAGAAGGTACTCAGACTCCGCTTTGGTATGAATGACGGAAGAGCGAGAACGCTGGAGGAAGTAGGTAAGGAATTCGATGTTACCCGTGAGCGTATTCGTCAGATCGAGGCTAAAGCGCTCCGTAAACTCCGCCATCCGAGCAGAAGCAGAAAATTAAGAGATTATCTGGATTAGAGGACGAGATGGAATTATCAAAGAGACTTAAGGCTGTCGCGGAGCTGGTAACGCCCGGGATGCGGCTGGCAGATGTGGGGACCGATCATGGGTATATTCCTATTTATCTGACCGAGGCGGGTGTGATACCGTCGGCGATTGCCATGGATATTAATAAAGGTCCTCTTGAAAGGGCAAAGGAGCATATCCGGGAGCACGGACTGGAAGGAAAGATCCAGACGCGGCTGTCGGACGGGCTTAAAAACTTACAAATGAATGAAGCAGACTGTATGATCGCCGCCGGTATGGGCGGCGGTCTTGTCATACGGATTCTTTCCGAGGGAAGAGATACGGCAGGATCGCTCAAAGAACTGATTCTGCAGCCGCAGTCGGAGATTGACAGCGTCAGAAAATACCTGACCGAAGAAGGATACCGGATCGTGGCCGAAGACATGGTCTATGAGGATGGAAAATATTATCCGATGATGAAGGCAGTTCCATGCATGGCAGGTGCCGGGGAAATACCGTATTCCGAAGAAGAACTGGAATTTGGACGGGTGCTTTTGCAGCAGGCACATCCGGTTCTCGGACAGTTTCTTGAACGGGAGATGGAAATCCAGAACAGAATTTTATCTGCGCTCGAAAGTCAGGAATCCGTGCGTGCGAAGAAACGTATGGAAGAGATTTCCTATAGAATCGAATGGATCAGGGGAATTCTGAATACGTATTATTAGGAGGTACATAGCGTGATTTGCAGGGAGATAATTGATACCATTGAAAAACGTTATCCGAAAGAATGTGCGATGGAATGGGATAATGTCGGACTTCTGGCGGGAAGATATGAGAAAGAGGTTGGGAAGATCTATATTGCGCTGGATGCGACCGATGAGGTGATTGAAGATGCGGCTTCATGGGGAGCAGATATGCTGGTTACTCATCATCCTATGATTTTTAAAGCGTTAAAAAAAATCAATGATCAGAGTTTTATCGGACGCAGGGTAATCCGACTGATCCGAGAAGATATTGCATATTATGCTATGCATACAAATTATGATGTGATGGGAATGGCGGATCTTGCCGGAGAATTTATGGAGATGAAGGATCCTGAGATACTGGAGGAGACTTACCCGGACGAGGGGATCGGCAGAGTAGCTGACCTGAAGGAAGCGATGACTCTGGAGGAGTGCTGTGGTTTTGTCAAAGAACGTCTGGCACTGCCGAGTGTGAAAGTCTTCGGAGATCCGAAGAAAACGGTGAAGAGGATGGCTGTATCTCCGGGATCCGGAAAGAGCATGATCGGCCCTGCTCTGGCGAAAGGGGCGGATGTGCTTGTGACCGGTGATATCGATCATCATGAAGGAATCGATGCGCTGGCTCAGGGACTGGCAATCATCGATGCCGGGCATTATGGAACAGAGTATATTTTTATAGCAGATATGGAACAGTTTCTGAAAGAGCATTTTCCGGAGGCCGAGATCAGGACGGCTCCGGTCCGTCATCCGTTCTGGGTTATGTAACGATCGGGAAACAGTTTTTTATGTCAATAAGGAGGTGCCGGAAGGTGGAGACGAAGCGTTATCAGGTTGAAATAAACGGTGAGAAAAGAGCGTATCCTGAGGGAACGACGTATCTTGAAATCGCAAAAGAATATCAGGATCAGTATGACAATGACATCGTGCTGGTATTTGTGAACGAAAAACTTCAGGAGTTGCGCAAGAAGGTGACGAAGGACTGCAGACTTCGGTTTGTAACAACCGGAGAGGAGCTGGGCAATATGGCCTACAGGCGCGGAGTCAGTTTTCTCCTCATAAAAGCGGTCTACGATGCAGCCGGGCATGAAAATGTGAAAAAAGTAAGGATCCATTATTCAGTCGATAAGGGATTTTATTTTACGCTTAAAGGGAACCTGTATCTGGATCAGGAGCTGCTTGACAGAATCGAGAGCAGGATGCGCCAGATGGTGGAGATGGATCTGGAAATCGGAAAGCAGGGAATCCATACCGACGATGCGATCGAAAAATTCCACGAGTACGGTATGAAAGATAAGGAGAAGCTTTTCCATTACCGTCGGGTATCCCGGGTCAATCTTTACAGCATCAATGAATTTGAAGACTATTTTTACGGATATATGGTACCGTCTACGGGATATCTAAAATATTTCAAACTGTTTCTATACGACGAGGGATTCGTGGTACAGATGCCGGAAAAGGAAAACCCGAAGCTGGTTCCTCCTTTTAATCCGCAACACAAGCTTTTTCAAGTATTAAAGGAATCAACACAGGGCGGAGATCGGATGGGAATCGAGACAATCGGAGATCTCAACCATTTTGTGACCAGAGGAGATCCACAAGAGCTGATCCTGGTGCAGGAGGCACTTCAGGAGAAACGAATCGCACAGATCGCCGAGCAGATCGCTTCCCGGCCTGAGAAAAAGTTTGTTCTGATCGCAGGCCCGTCATCTTCCGGTAAGACCACATTTTCACACCGGCTTTCGGTGCAGCTTCGTGTCAACGGACTGGTGCCGCATCCAATTGCGGTGGATAATTATTTTCTGAATCGCTCGGAAACGCCGCTGGACGAGGAAGGAAAGCCGAATTATGAATGCCTTGAGGCAATCGATGTGGCGCAATTCAATCTGGATCTTCAGGCTCTTCTGAATGGGGAGCGGGTGGAAATCCCATATTTCAACTTCAAGACCGGAAAACGGGAATATAAAGGAGATTACAAACAGCTTGGGGAAAATGATATTCTGGTGATTGAAGGAATTCATTGTCTGAATGATGCACTTACCAGAGAGCTTCCGAGAGAGCATAAATTCAAAATTTATATCAGCGCACTTACGCAGCTGAATATCGATGAGCACAATCGGATTCCGACGACGGACGGACGGCTTCTTCGAAGAATGGTGAGGGATGCGAGAACCCGCGGTACTTCTGCAAAGGATACGATCGCGATGTGGAAATCGGTGCGAAGAGGCGAGGATAACAACATTTTCCCGTATCAGGAAGAGGCGGATGTGATGTTTAACTCAGCATTGCTTTATGAGCTGGCGGTGCTGAAGGCTTATGCAGAGCCGATCCTGTTCGGAATTGATAAAAACTGCGAGGAATACCTGGAAGCCAAGAGGCTGCTTAAGTTTCTGGATTATGTTGTTGGGATCGGAAGTGAAAATATACCGCAGAACTCGATTTTAAGAGAGTTCATTGGCGGAGGATGTTTCGAAGTATAGAAAATAGGAGTGAGAAAAAGAAACGGGAGGCGTATTGCATTTATTGATGCGATACTGCCTCCCGAAATTCATGACAGAGGACCATATCGTCCGGGAGCGGAGAGCGGAAATCCATCTTGGTTCCGGTAATCGGATGACGGAAGGTGAGGCGATAGGAATGGAGAGCCTGGCGGCCGATCACGGAATAATCCGGATTGTACAGAAAATCACCGGGGAGAGGATGCCCGATGTGTTTCATGTGTACCCGGATTTGGTGGGTCCGTCCGGTTTCCAGCGACAGGGCGGCAAGTGAATACTCTTTACCGGTTCCGGGAACGGTCGTATGGGCAAGCCGTTTAAAATGTGTACGCGCAGGCTCTCCGTTTTCGACATTTACTTCGCGCTCAATGGTGGAGCCTTCACAGCGCCCGATCGGGGCATCAACGGTTCCACATTCGGGAAGCAATCCTTCCACAACCGCGCGGTATTCGCGGTGGATTTCACGTCTGGCGACCATGGCGGACAGAAGCGAAGCGCTGTACATGTGGCGGGCCAGAATCAGCAGCCCGGTCGTATCGCGGTCCAGTCGGTTAATGCAGCGGTAGGTGAAGGGTTCGTTTTTTTGAGAAAAATACCAGGCACAGGCATTTGCCAGCGTATTGTCGTAATTTCCCTGGGAGGGATGGATCGGCATGTTGGCAGGCTTATCGATCACGAGCAGATCCTCATCTTCGTAGACAATGGAAAGCGGAAGCGGAACCGGAAGGATGTTTTGGGAAGAAGTGTCTTCCGTGAGCTGAATGGTCAGCATATCGCCCGGCATGAGGGGATCGTGAATATGTGCCCAGGTTCCGTTTCGGCAGATCCCGTTTTCTGTTTCTTTCAGATGGCGGATGACAGCAGAAGAATACCCATGGGCTTTTAAAAACCCATGGATATGATTGGCATTTTTTGTCTGTAATGTTGTTTCTGTAATCTGATATTCAAGAATTCGTTTCCACATAGAGAAAATGCTCCCTTCTACCTTTGGTAGAACTCACTGATTTTGTCCATCCGCGCGCACATATTGGTGAAGAGCAGATCAACGATTGTGATGGCTGCCATTGCCTCAACCACAACGACGGCACGCGGTACAATGACCGGGTCATGGCGGCCGGTTATGGAGAGAGAGACATTTTCCCCATCTTTATTTACAGACTGCTGTTCACGAGAAATCGAAGGGGTCGGCTTTACGGCAGCGCGGAAAAGGATTCGGCTTCCGTCGCTCATGCCTCCAAGCGTGCCGCCTGCGTGGTTGGTAAGTTTGGTAAGAGCTCCGTTTTCATCGTAACGGAACGGGTCGTTATTTGTACTTCCGTTTGATTCGGAAACAGAGAAACCGTCTCCGATCTCAAAGCCTCTGACAGCACCGATGGAGAGGATGCTCTTCGCAAGATTGGCCTCCAGCTTATCGAATACGGTATCTCCGATTCCTGCAGGCATTCCGGTAATAGAACATTCAATGATGCCGCCGGCAGAATCCTGATCCTCCATGCATTTTGAAAGATATTCGGAAGCCTTTGAAGCATAGACGGCATTGGGCATGTAGAGCGGGTTCTCGAAAACCTGGTTAAAATCATATTCCGCTTCGGGAATCATATAAGGGCCGATTGCCTTTGTGTAAGCATGCACTTCGATTCCAAGAGTATTCAGAATTTTGCAGGCTACGGCGCCTGCCGCCACACGTCCTGCGGTCTCCCGCCCGGAAGAACGTCCGCCGCCGCGATAGTCACGGAAGCCGTATTTGGCATCGAAAGTGTAGTCCGCGTGTCCGGGACGGTATACGTTCATGATATTACCGTAATCACGGGAGCGTTGGTCCTGATTGCGGATCTCGATGGAAATCGGCGTCCCGGTCGTCTTTCCCTCGAATACACCGGATAAAATTTCTGCGGTATCGCCCTCATTACGTTTCGTTGTGAATTTACTCTGCCCCGGTTTTCTTCTATCTAAATAGATCTGAATGTCTTCTTCAGAAAGCGGAAGTCCGGCGGGACATCCGTCGATCACGACGCCGATCCCCTTTCCATGTGATTCGCCCCAGGTTGAGATCTGAAATAATTTACCATAAATGGAACCTGCCATTTGATACACCAAGCCTTTCTTTTTGAGTATGTGAATACGGGAAAAGGATATTCCCAATATTGTTTTTTGGTTTGACGGGCGGGGCCTGTCTACATGACAGTATAATGGAAGAAAAGTTGGGACGCAAGCAATCTTAATAATTTATTAAGGAAAAAAGGGAGTTTTGTATTGTATTTGGGAATGAGTTCGTATTATAATAACCACATATTGAGTTTAGAGGGAGCAATTATCTGAATGGGTGATAAGGATATGAAAATGACAGAAGAGAATACAGAGAAGAACGCAGAGCTTATCATGGAAGAGACGATGAAAGAAATCTACGATGAGGTGAACAGGAATGAAGAAGAGGGGTCTGTCCGGCAACATAAAAAAGTGGAAAAAGCGGGCAAAACGAATCGGAAGAAAGCATCGGATCGCTCAGGCAGCCATTTATCTGTGGATGACCTGGGTTCTTCGCAGACCGCAGGTCGGGATAAGAAGGCTGATAAGAAGAATGAAGAAGACTCGTTAGAGGTGAAGTACAAGGCACAGCGTGGCCGGAAGGTGAAGAAAGAGAAAAGAAAACCACTTCCGGAGGAGGAATATGAGGAAGAACTCCTGCTGGATGCAAAGGACGGCGAAGAGCTGGAGCCGGTATTGAGTGCGGAAGATGGAGAAGCTTTTGAAGAGGAGTTTGACGACAGCTTCGATGAGGAAGAAGAAACCGATGAGGAGAAGGCTGAGCGCCGCAGAAAGCGGAAGAAGGTCGCAAAGATCGTGCTGGCGTCGATCCTGGGAGTTACAGCGGCTGTTTATCTGGGGTTTGCGTTCTTTTTCATGAGTCATTTTCAGTTCCAGACCACGATTAACGGAACAGACCACGCACTTGAATCCGTCAGCGATGTGGAAAATTACATGAAGGAACAGGTGGCGGGCTACACGCTTACATTGCATGAGTCTGACGGAGATACGGAGACGATCAGTGGCAGCGAGATTGATCTTACTTATAAAAAAGGTGAAGAACTGGAGAAGCTTCTGAAAGAACAGAATGCCTTTTTGTGGCCGATGAGCCTCTGGAAAGCGCCTGAGATCACAGCTTCAATCGGGGTGGAGTATGACAGCGCGAAGCTGACCGGGGTTCTGGACGGACTTGCGTGCATGAAAGAGGAAAATCAGCAGGCACCGGTTTCCGCGATTCCGGAATACAACGGGACAGAATTCGTGGTTAAGAAAGAAGAAACAGGATCTCAGATTAACCGTGAAGTATTTGAGGTAAAGGTCAGCGAATATATTGCCGGTTTTCTTCCGGAGATGGATATGACGGAAGAAGAGTGCTATGTGAAACCGCAGTTTACGGAGCAGTCCCAGGAAGTCATTGATGCATGTTCGGCGATGAATAAATATCTGACTGCAAGTATTACCTATACATTCGGTTCTTCAACCGAAGTGGTCGATAAAGAACTGATCTCACAGTGGGTGAAGGTGGATGGGAATATGTCCGTCACCTTTGACACGGATCAGGTGGCTGAATACATCAAAGGGCTTGCAAGTAAATATAATACGTATGGAAGACAGCGTACGTTTACGGCGGGAAATGGAAATACAGTCAATGTAGAAGGCGGAGATTACGGATGGTCGATTGACCGGGATGCGGAATATGAGGCACTTGTTGCCAGTATCCAGAAGGGAGAGACTGTGACGAAGGAGCCTGCATACAGGACAACGGCGGCGACACACGACGGCCCTGACTGGGGGAATACGTATGTGGAAGTGGATCTCACAAACCAGTATTTGTATTTGTTCGTTAACGGAGCGGTCGTAACCCAGGGACCGATTGTTACGGGACTTCCGAGCAGGGGCGATGCGACGCCGCAGGGAGTTTATTACATTAAGTATTGCCAGAGAAATGCGACGCTTCGAGGACCGAAGCAGCCGGACGGCACATACGAGTGGGAATCACCGGTATCTTTCTGGATGCCGTTTAACGGAGGAATCGGGCTGCATGATGCACCGTGGCAGGCTGCGTTCGGAGGAACCCGCTATCTGACACACGGTTCAAGGGGATGTGTGAACCTTCCGTACAGTGTAGCGGAGACTGTATTTAACAACGTGTCAGCTGGGACACCGGTCGTGTGTCACTATTAAAACAAAATCATATGAAATGAATGGATTCAGGACGACAGGAATGCCGTCCTGATACGTTGAAAGAGGGTATTATGTACGAATTAATAAAAAGAGACGGTCTTGCCAAAAGAGGAAGACTCCACACGGTTCACGGAGTGATCGAGACTCCGGTGTTTATGAATGTCGGTACCGTGGCGGCTATCAAGGGAGCAGTGTCTACAGCGGATCTTCAGGAGATCGGAACGCAGGTGGAACTTTCGAACACTTATCATCTGCATGTGCGTCCGGGGGATCAGGTGATCCGGAAGCTTGGAGGACTGCATAAATTTATGGTATGGGACAAGCCGATCCTTACGGATTCCGGTGGATTTCAGGTGTTTTCGCTGGCAGGTCTTAGAAAGATCAAAGAAGAGGGCGTGTATTTCCAGTCCCACATCGATGGAAGAAAGATTTTCATGGGGCCGGAAGAGAGCATGCAGATCCAGTCGAATCTGGCATCCACGATCGCGATGGCATTTGACGAATGTCCGTCGAGTGTGGCGACAAGAGAATATATTCAGGCTTCTGTGGACCGGACAACGAGATGGCTGGCGCGCTGTAAGAAGGAGATGGAGCGTTTGAATTCCCTTGAGGATACGATCAACCGGCAGCAGATGCTGTTCGGGATCAATCAGGGAGCCATTTATGAGGATATCCGGGTGGAACACGCGCAACAAATCGCCGAAATGGATCTGGATGGGTATGCAATCGGCGGACTTGCAGTCGGTGAGTCTCATGAAGAGATGTACCGCATTCTTGACGCAGTCGTTCCGCATCTTCCGCTTAACAAGCCGACCTATCTGATGGGAGTGGGAACTCCGGCCAATATTCTGGAAGCGGTGGACAGAGGAGTGGATTTCTTTGACTGTGTCTACCCGAGCAGAAACGGAAGGCACGGGCATGTTTATACCAGACATGGAAAATTGAATCTGTTTAATGCGAAATATGAGCTGGATACCCGGCCGATTGAAGAGGGATGCCAGTGCCCGGCGTGCCGGAAGTATTCAAGAGCATATATCCGTCATCTGTTGAAAGCAAAAGAAATGCTGGGAATGAGGCTTTGCGTTCTGCACAATCTGTATTACTATAATCACCTGATGGAGCAGATCCGGGATGCCATCGACGAAGGAAGATACAGCCAGTTTAAGGCCGAAACGCTTCGTGCGATGGAAGAGAAAGAAGACTAAATGATAGTAAAATCAGAAAAATCCGGATGAAATTGTGAAAATCACTTGATGAAATCCAAGTTATTGTGTATGATAGCAATAGCGTTTATGAAGATTTAGGAGGAAGTAACATGAATAATTTAGTAATTATTGCAGTTTATGCATTGTTCTTTGGTGGGCTCTGGTTCCTGTTGATCCGTCCTCAGAAGAAAGAGCAGAAGAGAGTACAGCTTATGCTTTCAGAACTTGAAGTAGGAGATACGATTCTTACAACGAGTGGATTTTACGGTGTTGTGATTGATATTACCGAGAATGATGTGATTGTTGAATTCGGAAGCAACAAGAACTGCCGTATCCCGATGCAGAAGCAGGCTATTATGCAGGTTGAAAAGCCGGGAGCAGCTCAGTAGTGCTGTAAGGGTGAAAAAAGCATTGCATGTTTATGCAGTGCTTTTAAAATATATTAATTGGAAACGTTACCGATAACGTTTCCGGAAAGAGTAAGAGGTGCAGATATGAGAGCAAGTGGTATACTGATGCCGGTGGCAAGTCTTCCGTCAGAATATGGAATCGGGGCGTTTTCAAAAGAAGCCTACAAATTCGTTGATATGCTTAAGAAAGCCGGTCAGCGTTACTGGCAGATTCTTCCTCTGGGACCGACCGGATATGGGGATTCGCCGTATCAGTCTTTTTCAACGTTTGCAGGGAATCCGTATTTTATCGATTTGAATACGCTGGTTAAAAAGGGCTGGCTTAAGAAGAAAGAATGCCGTGCCTGTGATTTCGGAAATGACAGCCGCTATATCGATTATGAGAAGATCTATTTGAACCGTTTTGAGATCCTGAAGAAGGCATTTAAGAGAAGCGGGATCGAAAGCGCTCCGGAGTTTCAGACATTTTGCAAAGAAAACGAGGAATGGCTGGATGATTATGCCCTGTATATGGAGCTGAAGCAGGCGAATGGCGGAAAGAGCTGGAGCGAATGGGCGGATCCATATCGTTTGAGAAATGCTGAGGCATTGGAAGCGTTCATAAAAGAGCATAAAAAAGGGATCCGTTTCCAGAAGTTCCTGCAGTTCGAATTTCTGGAAGAGTGGAAAGCATTGAAAGATTATGCAAATCATAAAGGTATCGAGATCATCGGAGATATTCCGATCTACGTGGCATTTGACAGTGCGGATGCGTGGGCACATCCGGAATTGTTCCAGTTTGACGAGAACAGAATGCCGGTCGGGGTTGCGGGATGTCCGCCGGACGCCTTCAGCGCAACCGGGCAGCTCTGGGGCAATCCACTCTATGACTGGGCGTACCACAAAGAGACGGGATTTGAGTGGTGGATCAAACGGGTCGCGCACTGTCAGAAGTTGTATGATATTATACGAATCGACCACTTCCGAGGATTTGATGAGTATTACTGGATCCCGGCGGCAGATGAGACGGCTGAATTCGGTCACTGGGAGAAAGGACCGGGCATGGATATTTTCCGGGCCGTGGAAGAAAAACTTGGAAAGCTCAGGATCATTGCGGAAGATCTGGGCTTCCTTACGGATTCCGTGCTGCAGCTTGTGGCTGATTCCGGATTCCCGGGAATGAAAGTTCTGGAGTTTGCGTTTGATTCCAGAGAACCGAGCGATTACCTTCCGCATAATTATACCAGAAATTGTGTGGTTTATACGGGCACTCATGATAATGAGACGCTTGCGGGATGGTATTGTGAACTGAATGAGAAAGACAAACGCCTTGCACTGAAATATATGGGATATAAAGAACTGGAAGAGCAGGATGCCGTCTGGGCGGTTATCCGCCTGGCACAGGCAAGTGTGGCCGATACCTGTATTATTCCGATCCAGGATTATTTGTGTCTGGGAAATGAGGCGCGAATCAATCAGCCTTCCACGCTTGGCGGCAACTGGATCTGGCGCCTTCAGAAAGAAGAGGTTAGCAAGGAACTTATTAAGAAGATCCGGAAGATGACGAAGCTCTACGGAAGACTGCCGGAATAATTGACGAGAGGACTGTTGAACTTTGGGAATGACGATCAAGGATATTGCAAAGAAATGTGGTGTTGGCATCAGTACGGTATCGCGTGCGCTGAACGATCATCCGGATATCAATCCGGAGACGAAAGAGAGAATTCTGAAGACCGTGGCAGAATCGGATTTTGTGCCGAACAACAGTGCCAGAAATCTGAAACGGACCGATGCGCAGGCGATTGCGGTGATGGTTAAAGAGATTGATGATCCGTTCTTTGCTACTATGATGCAAGTCCTGGAGCGTGAGATACGGAAGAGACATTATGCTTTTTTCATCCGGCATATGACTCGTGGAAGAGACGAGCTGGAGGAAGCGGCCGAATTGATCGCGGAGAAGCGGCTGAGAGGCCTGATCTTTCTCGGAGGAAGCTTTGAGAATAAGATGGACCGCCTGAAGAAAATTAAGGTTCCTTTTGTGGTTTGTACGGCTTCTCTGACTGCGGTTCCAGAAGGAAGACTGGCATCCTGGGTCGCCACAGATGACTATCATGCAAGCAGGGAGATCGTAAATTATCTCTGTGAAACAGGCAATAGAAATATTGCAATTCTGGCTTCGGATAAGAATGACAGCAATGTGGGTTATCTTCGGATGAAAGGGTATGAGAAGGCACTTGCGGAACATCAGATTCCTTTGCGGGACGAACTGATCTGCTATCTGGATGAAACGGATACAGCTTATTCTATGGAAAACGGATATCGGATGATGCAGAAGCTGCTCAAAAGAAAATGTGGATTTACAGCTGTTTTTGCAATTTCGGATCTGATGGCAGTCGGGGCGATCCGGGCTTTGCGAGAAGCCGGAAAGCGAATCCCGCAGGATGTGGCGGTTGCGGGATTTGACGGTCTTGCATTTGCAGAGTATTTTGAACCACCGATTACAACGATGGTGCAGCCTGCCGAAGAAATTGCAAAAGAGTCGGTGGTGATCTTATTTCAGATGATTGAAACGCAGAAAAGTTGCGAGGGGAGAATTCTGCCGGCGAAGCTGGTTGTCAGAAAATCGACAGAGAGGGGACATATCTAACAGATAGGTCCCTTTTTCATTTTGTTTGATGCCAAAAACAGAGAGCACTCTAATTTTTGCGCTTTTACGAATTAAAGGCTTGAAACTATGATGAAAATAGGATATTATAGTGTTTAACAGATTTTGAGGGGACGATGGTCTGACCTCTGAACCGGAGATTAACGGAAGGAATGAATAAGATGAATCTGAATATTGGTGTGATTAAAGGAGACGGAATCGGTCCGGAGATCGTGACCGAGGCAATGAAAGTTCTGGACAAGACCGGAGAAATATATGGTTTCCGGTGTACATACGAGCAGCTTCTGATGGGAGGAGCATCGATCGATGTGCATGGAGTGCCGCTGACAGATGAGACGATTGCGAGAGCAAAGGCAAGTGATGCGGTTCTGATGGGATCGATCGGCGGGGATGCGAAGACATCTCCATGGTACCAGCTGGAACCATCAAAAAGACCGGAAGCCGGCCTGCTTAAGATTCGTAAAGCGCTGAATTTGTTTGCAAATCTGCGTCCGGCAGTTCTCTATGAAGAACTTGCAGCCGCTTGTCCTTTGAAAGAAGAGATAACAGAGGGCGGATTCGATCTGATGATCATGCGTGAACTGACCGGCGGATTGTATTTCGGAGAGAGAAAAACAGTTGAAGAAGAAGGAGTCAGAACAGCTTATGATTCTTTGACATATAATGAGAATGAAATACGCAGGATTGCCGTGAGAGCGTTTGATATAGCTATGAAGAGAAGAAAGAAAGTGACCAGCGTTGATAAAGCAAATGTACTGGATTCTTCCAGACTCTGGAGAAAGGTTGTCGAGGAAGTCGCGGCGGATTACCCGGAAGTGACGCTGGAACACATGCTGGTGGATAACTGTGCAATGCAGCTTGTAAGAGATCCGAAGCAGTTTGACGTCATTCTGACTGAGAACATGTTCGGTGATATTTTGTCGGATGAGGCCAGTATGGTAACCGGATCAATCGGAATGCTTGCGAGCGCAAGCCTGAATGAGACGAAGTTCGGTCTTTATGAACCGAGCGGTGGGTCCGCACCGGATATTGCCGGTAAGGGAATCGCGAATCCGATTGCGACGATTTTGTCTGCAGCAATGATGCTTCGGTTTAGCTTTGATCTTGACAAAGCAGCGGATGCAATTGAAGCAGCTGTTTCGCAGGTACTGAAGGACGGCTATCGTACCGGTGATATTATGTCGGAGGGATGCACGAAAGTCGGAACTGCACAGATGGGGGATTTGATCTGTGAACGGATTCATTAGGAAGTCTTGCTTGGCTGAAGTCAGTATAAAGCATACATAGAGGATATTCAGGAGGATACATAGAAATGAAAAGCGATAATGTTAAAAAAGGGATGCAACAGGCACCACATCGGTCCCTGTTCAACGCATTAGGGTATACCAAAGAGGAGCTGGATCGTCCATTGGTCGGAATCGTCAGTTCTTACAATGAGATCGTTCCGGGACATATGAATCTGGATAAGATCGTGAACGCAGTAAAAATGGGAGTTGCCATGGCAGGAGGAACACCGGTTATGTTCCCGGCGATCGCTGTCTGCGATGGAATTGCGATGGGACATATCGGAATGAAATACTCTCTGGTAACCAGAGATCTGATTGCAGATTCCACCGAGGCAATGGCACTGGCTCATCAGTTTGATGCACTTGTTATGGTTCCGAACTGTGACAAGAATGTGCCCGGACTTCTGATGGCAGCAGCACGAATCAACGTGCCTACTATATTTGTCAGCGGTGGCCCGATGCTTGCCGGTCATGTAAAAGGCCAGAAGAGAAGCCTTTCCAGCATGTTTGAAGCAGTTGGTTCTTATGCTGCAGGCACGATGACAGAAGAAGATGTATGTGAATTTGAAAATAAAGTATGCCCGACCTGTGGTTCTTGCTCCGGTATGTATACCGCGAACAGTATGAACTGTCTGACAGAAGTACTCGGTATGGGACTTCCGGGCAATGGAACCATTCCGGCAGTTTATTCAGAGCGTATCCGTCTTGCAAAGCATGCAGGCATGCAGGTAATGGAACTTTACAGAAAGAATATCCGCCCAAGAGATATCATGACAAAAGAAGCAATTTTGAATGCACTTACAGTGGATATGGCACTGGGATGTTCTACCAACAGTATGCTGCATCTTCCGGCTATCGCTCATGAAATCGGAATGGACTTTGAGATTGATTTTGCAAATGGAATCAGTGCGAAAACTCCGAACCTTTGCCATCTTGCACCGGCAGGTCCGACTTATATGGAAGATCTGAATGAGGCAGGCGGAGTTTATGCGGTTATGAATGAATTGAATAAGAAGAATCTTCTGAATACAGAATGTATGACAGTAACCGGTAAGACCGTTGGGGAAAATATTGCCGGATGTGTGAATAAGAATCCGGAAGTCATCAGACCGATTGATAATCCGTACAGCCAGACCGGTGGTCTTGCGGTATTAAAAGGAAATATCGCACCGGACGGAAGCGTTGTAAAGCGCTCTGCTGTAGTAGAAGAGATGCTCGTGCATGAAGGACCTGCAAGAGTATTTGAGTGTGAAGATGATGCAATCACCGCTATCAAGGGAGGACAGATTCATCCGGGTGATGTAGTAGTTATCCGTTATGTCGGACCGAAAGGTGGTCCGGGTATGCCGGAGATGCTGAACCCTACTTCGGCAATCGCGGGAATGGGGCTTGGTTCTTCTGTGGCTCTGATCACAGACGGACGTTTCAGCGGAGCATCAAGAGGAGCTTCCATCGGACATGTTTCACCGGAAGCTGCGGTCGGAGGACCGATTGCTCTTATCGAAGAAGGCGATATCATCGAGATTGATATTCCGAATCTGAAACTGAATGTCAGAGTATCCGACGAAGAACTTGCTGCAAGAAAAGAAAAATGGCAGCCAAGAGATCCAGAAGTTACAACAGGTTATCTGGCAAGATATGCGTCTATGGTAACATCCGGAAACCGTGGAGCGGTACTGGAAATACCACGTTAAGAATAAGAAAGTACAAAGGGGAATGCAAAAAATGCGGTTAAACGGTTCGGAAATACTGATTGAGTGTTTAAAAGAGCAGGGTGTGGATACAGTATTCGGGTATCCGGGCGGAGCAATTTTAAATGTATATGATGAATTATATAAGCATAGTAATGAAATTAAGCATATTCTGACTTCTCATGAACAGGGCGCATCACATGCGGCGGACGGCTATGCCCGTGCAACAGGAAAAGTAGGTGTGTGCTTTGCAACAAGCGGTCCGGGAGCTACCAATCTGGTAACTGGAATCGCAACGGCGTTTATGGATTCGATTCCGATTGTGGCAATTACATGTAATGTAGGTGTTCCGCTTCTCGGAAAGGACAGTTTCCAGGAGATCGATATTACCGGTATCACAATGCCGATCACAAAATACAATTTTATCGTAAAAGATGTCAATAAACTGGCAGAGACGATAAGAAAGGCATTTGAGATCGCGCAGTCGGGAAGACCGGGACCGGTACTCATCGATATTCCGAAAGATGTCACTGCAAATATGGCAGAATATGAACCGGTTGAAACTCAGACTGTTAAGAAATACAAAAAAGAAATCTGCATGGAAGATGTAGAACTTGCAATCCGGATGATCAAAGAATCTAAGAAGCCATACATTTTCGTGGGCGGTGGGGCAGTTCTTTCAGATGCAAGTGAAGAGCTTCGGGAATTTGTACGTAGAGTACATGCGCCGGTCTGTGACTCTCTCATGGGAAAAGGTGCATTTCCGGGAACCGATGAGCTTTATACGGGAATGCTTGGAATGCATGGAACTAAGACATCCAATTTGGGAGTCAGCGGCTGTGATCTTCTGATTGTTATCGGAGCAAGATTCTCTGACCGTGTCACAGGAAATGCGAAGAGTTTTGCAAAAAATGCAAAGATTCTTCAGTTTGATATTGACGTAGCTGAGATGAATAAGAACGTGATTATTGATAATGGCGTAGTAGGAGATATCAAAGAAGTACTTGCTCTGGTAAATGAAAGACTTGACCAGCAGAATCATGACGAATGGATCCAGAAGATTCAGGAGTACAAGCAGAAATATCCGCTCACCTACCACCCGGATATACTGACAGGACCGTATGTTGTAGAAGAAATCTACCGCCAGACAAAGGGTGACGCAGTGATCGTTACAGAAGTCGGGCAGCATCAGATGTGGGCAGCTCAGTATTATAAATATGATAAACCGAGAACTTTCCTTACATCGGGAGGACTTGGAACGATGGGATACGGCCTTGGTGCATCCATTGGTGCCAAGATGGGATGCCCTGACAAAAAAGTAATCAACATTGCGGGAGACGGATGTTTCCGCATGAACATGAATGAGATTGCCACGGCGGCAAGATATAACATCCCAATCATTCAGGTTGTCATCAACAATCATGTTCTTGGAATGGTACGTCAGTGGCAGAACTTGTTCTATGGACAGCGTTATTCAGCAACTGTTCTGGATGATGCAGTTGATTTTGTAAAGCTTTCTGAAGCAATGGGAGCAAAGGCAGTCCGGGCAACAACGAAGAAGGATTTTGATGCCGCTTTTCAGTCGGCACTTGCATGTGATGGTCCGTTCGTGATCGACTGCCAGATTGACTGCGATGATAAGGTGTGGCCGATGGTGGCACCGGGAGCGTCAATCAGCGAAGCGTTTGATGAAGGAGACCTGCAGGCAGAAAAACAAGAACAATAAGTTAGTAGCAGGAATGGAGGAAAACATTATGAAAAGAGTTTATAACTTTTCAGCAGGACCGGCAGTATTACCGGAAGAAGTTTTAAAAGAAGCAGCAGAGGAAATGCTGGATTATCAGGGAACAGGAATGTCCGTTATGGAGATGAGCCACCGCTCAAAAGCTTTTGAGAAAATCATCACAGAAGCAGAACAGGATCTCAGAGATCTTATGAATATTCCGGATAATTACAAAGTTTTATTCTTACAGGGCGGTGCAAGCCAGCAGTTCGCAATGATTCCGATGAATCTTATGAAGAATAAAGTTGCTGACTATATTATCACAGGTCAGTGGGCTAAAAAAGCTGCTGCAGAAGCAGAGAAATACGGAAAAGTCAACAGAATTGCTTCTTCAGCAGACAAGACATTCTCCTATATTCCGGATTGTTCAGATCTTCCGATTGATGATGATGCAGATTATGTATATATCTGTGAGAATAACACCATTTACGGAACAAAGTATAAAGAACTTCCGAATACAAAAGGAAAAATTCTCGTGGCAGATGTATCTTCATGCTTCCTTTCTGAACCGGTAGATGTGACAAAATACGGTGTGATCTACGGCGGCGTTCAGAAGAATATCGGACCTGCAGGTACAGTAATCGTCATCATCAGAGAGGATCTTATCACAGAAGATGTTCTTCCGGGCACACCGACCATGCTGCAGTACAAAATACATGCAGATGCAAAATCTCTCTATAATACACCACCGGCATATGGAATTTACATCTGCGGTAAAGTATTTAAATGGCTCAAGAAGATGGGCGGTCTTGAAGTAATGAAAGAACGCAATGAAAAGAAAGCAAAACTTCTCTACGATTACCTGGATCAGAGCAAGCTCTTTAAAGGAACAGTTGAGAAGAAGGACCGTTCTCTTATGAATGTTCCGTTCGTAACCGGAAGTGATGAACTGGACGCTAAATTTGTAAAAGAAGCAAAAGAAGCCGGATTTGAGAACTTGAAAGGGCATCGTACAGTCGGCGGTATGCGTGCAAGTATTTACAATGCTATGCCGTATGAAGGTGTGGAAGCGCTTGTTGAATTTATGAAAAAATTTGAGGAGGAGAATCTGTAATCATGTATAAATATTATTGCTTAAATCCAATCTCAAATGTAGGACTTGATAAACTTACAGATGATTATGTACCGGCAGGAGATGCAAAAGGTGCAGATGCCATTCTGGTACGAAGTGCAGCGATGCATGACATGGAATTCGATAAGAACTTAAAAGCAATTGCACGTGCCGGAGCTGGTGTGAACAATATCCCGCTTGAAAGATGTGCCGAAGAAGGAATCGTAGTATTCAATACACCGGGAGCAAATGCGAACGGTGTAAAGGAGCTGGTGATCGCAGGTCTTCTTCTTGCATCACGTGATATCATCGGCGGTATCAACTGGGTACAGGAAAATGAAGAAGACGGCAACATCGCAAAAGATGCAGAAAAAGCGAAAAAAGCATTTGCCGGATGTGAGATCGAAGGTAAAAAATTAGGTGTAATCGGACTTGGAGCCATCGGTGTACTCGTTGCTAACGCTGCAACAAATCTTGGTATGGATGTATATGGATATGACCCATATGTGTCTGTAGACTCTGCATGGAGACTTTCAAGAAATATCCATCATGCAAAGAGCGTAGATGAGCTGTATAAAGATTGTGATTATATCACCATCCATGTTCCGGCCCTTCCGGATACAAAGGGAATGATCGATAAGAATGCGATTGAACTTATGAAAGACGGAGTTGTTGTCCTGAACTTTGCAAGAGATGTTCTTGTTAACAGTGAAGCTATGGTGGATGCATTGGTCAGCGGAAAGGTAAAACGCTATGTGACAGATTTCCCGACTCCGGAGATTGCAGGTGTGAAGAATGCGATCGTCATTCCTCATCTTGGAGCTTCTACAGAAGAATCAGAAGATAACTGTGCTAAGATGGCTGTTCAGGAAGTGAGAGATTTCCTGGAAAACGGTAATATCAAGAATTCTGTAAATTATCCGGCATGTGATATGGGCGTGAAGGATAAGACAAGAATTACAATTCTTCACAGAAATATTCCGAATATGATCGGTCAGTTTACAGCACTTCTCGCAAAAGATAATGTCAATATTGATGACATGACAAACAAGAACAGTGGAACATATGCATATACGATGATGGATGTGGATTCCGAAGTCAATGAAGAAGTTGTAAAAGGTCTTGAGGCTATTGACGGTGTTTTAAGAGTAAGAGTAATTGAATAATGACAAACAAAAAAGGCTGCACATAAGTGCAGCATTTTTTGTTTGTTACAAATATTACAAAATAAATTTTAATTTTTAATATATCTTAAGAAAATCTTCCATTGTGTAGTAGAATAGTATGCCTTATAATGTACATGAGACTTGGGGATTACATATATATTGTGGGGTGTACGAATGACAAAAAAAGATATGAAGAAGATGCGTGCCAGGGCGAGGGCAGCGCAGAGACGCAGAAAAAGAAAGAAACATAACGTCATCTCGCCAATCAGTATTATCGGTGTGCTTGCTGTTTGTCTGGTGTCAGCATTACTCCTTTCTTACGGAGCTGCTGCGGGGATGGATAAAGAGATCCTGGTAAAGCTGAAGGTAGACGATCTTTCTGCAATACAGGGAGAAGAGAGGCCGCTTCTTACAGCTAAGGCCACCTGTGACGGTGATAAGGAAACAATCTTGGATAAGGATACAGGATATACGATACAGGATCTTGTAGATGAACTTAACAGAGGAACCGGCTATACCTTAGAGTGCGACGGAGACGGAAGTGAAGAAGGCGAATTTCCGATCAAAGCAGAACTCACAAGCGTGATTACCACACCGCTTTATGAAGAGTGGTTCGGTAAGGTGAAGGTCGATGTGGAAGACGGTGTATTTGAGGTCAAGAACAAGTACGGCGAATGGGATGCTGATAAGTTCAAACGATGGGACGGCACCTACGTAACGAATGATTTCATTACATATCACAATGAGACGTACTATTTTGGTGAAGATGGAAAGAAAGAAACCGGATGGCAGACGATTAATTCTGCCAAGTATCTGTTTGATGAGAATGGAGTCATGACGGTAGGCTGGTATAAAGAGGACGGTACAAAATACTATTTTGATGAAACTGGAATGATGACAGTCGGATGGCTTACATTGGATGAAGATAAATACTATTTTGATCAGGACGGAAAGATGCTTACCGGTGAGCAGAAGATTGGCGTAAAGAAATGCGTATTTTCAGAAGATGGTGTGTTGGAATCGTCTGAAGGAGGTGTGGATCCGGATGCGCCTATGGTTGCGCTTACCTTTGACGATGGACCGGGACCAAGAACTGCGGAACTACTGGATGTCTTTGCACAGTATGATGCCAGAGCTACATTTTTCATGCTGGGTACACAGGTGGAGAAATACCCGGATACAGTGAAGAAGATGGCAGAGACAGGATGTGAATTGGGAAATCATTCCTTTGACCATACTAGCCTCACGAAACTGGATGCAAGCGGAATTCAGAAGCAGATGAGTGACACGAATGAGAAAATGGTATCGGCATGTGGAATGAAAGCAACGGTTATGCGTCCTCCTTATGGGGCAATCAACGACATAGTCAAACAGAATGTGGGAATGCCGATGATCTTGTGGTCCATTGATACGCTGGACTGGAAGACAAGAAATACACAGTCAACGATTGATGCGGTTATAAATAATGTGAAAGACGGAGATATCATTTTAATGCATGATATCCATACGCAGTCCATAGATGCTGCAATCGCTCTGATTCCAAAGCTTCAGGAAGCAGGTTTCCAGCTTGTGACGGTCAGTGAAATGGCAGAAGCGAAAGGAATCAATATGGAAAATGGTGTCAAGTATGGATTTATGGCAAAGAGTGAATAGGAATTCAAAAGCCATGTACATTCAGGCAAATGAGTGTACATGGCTTTACTGCTTACTGATTACAGATTCCGGTTTACAGATTCCTATGAAAAAAGACTTGAAGATTTTATAAAATGTGTTATCATAAAACATAGTAGCGCTTTACAGTGTGAAATTACACAGAACGAGAGGTACCACAATATGGCATATGAAATTACAGGACATACCGTCCTTACAGGGCTTTTGGGAAGTCCGGTTGAGCATAGCATTTCTCCGATGATGCACAATGAAGCATTTCGTCAGCTGGGACTGGATTATGCATATCTGGCATTTGATGTCGGAACAGATAAACTTGAAACTGCGGTAGAGGGACTTAGGGCACTGGGAGTAAGAGGATTCAACATTACGATGCCGGATAAGAATCTGATGTGCACTCTGGCAGATAAGCTTTCACCGGCTTCAGAGATTGGAGGAGCGGTGAATACGATCGTGAATGATGACGGCGTTCTGACTGGATATACCACGGACGGAATAGGATTTATGCGCTCTGTGAAGGAGGAAGGACAGGACATCATCGGGAAGAAGATGACGCTTCTTGGAGCAGGAGGAGCTGCTGCCGCGATCATGATCCAGGCGGCTCTTGACGGTGTGGCAGAGATTTCTATTTTCAATATCAGAGATGATTTCTTTACCCGCGCAGAAGGAATTATTGAGAAACTGAGAGACGAGACAGAATGTAAGCTGAATCTTTACGATTTCTCCGATCCGGAAGTGTTAAAAAGAGAAATCGCCGAAAGTGCGATTCTTGTAAATGGAACGTCTATCGGTATGGCACCGCGTACGGAGCGCTGCATTATCTCAGATGACAGTGTGTTCAGAGAAGATTTATTTGTATTTGATGTCATCTATAATCCGGAAGAGACATTGTTCCTTAAGAAAGCAAAGGCGGCAGGATGTAAGACGGCGAATGGACTGAATATGCTGCTTTATCAGGGAGCTGCTTCTTTTGAATTGTGGACAGGACAGGAGATGCCGGTAGACATCATTAAAGAAAAATATTTTAAACGGTAATTGACAAATCACTTTGATTTGTGTATCATGGTTTTAAGTTCAAAATTAAATATTCTACTGAACAAATACGATGAAAAGAAGTAGTAAGTATGACAGATTGTCTCAGAGAGTCCTAGGGTGGTGTGATAAGGATACAACGAGTTATATTGAATTCCTCTTGGAGTAGAGTGCTGAACAGATCTTATTAAGTAGGCATCTCCGGAAGCAGCCGTTACCTGCGAGGGTATAACCGTTGATCGGCGTACCTGGCGAGGCAGTTACTGTGAAGTGACTGTAAATTGAGGTGGAACCACGAAGTATATATTACTCTCGTCCTCTGTATATCCAGAAGACGAGAGTTTTTTATCTTGAAAGAAGATAAGACTCCCTCCTCGATAGGTGGTGAGTTGCGGCAAATATGTCTTGGGGGAGTCCAATCTCCTTCCAAGATAAGCCTCCGGCGGATTGCAGAGGTGCGCAGATGTATTGTGTCATGCAAAGCATGACGCGCACCTCGCAGCAAGTACGCCGAGGCGTACTTGAATTCATCGTCAACAAATGACAGGATTACCTGAAGAAGAAAGGAAGAAAATAGTATGATTATCGTATTAAAACCAAGAACAACAGAAGAAAATATTACGCGCGTAGAGAACATGGTTCATGCAAGGGGGCTTGAGACTCATACTGTCCGTGGTGAGGAACTTACAATCATCGGATGTATCGGTGATACCGTACACATTGATCCGCGACTTTTCGAAGTAGATAAAAGTGTAGAAAAGGTTATGCATGTTCAGGAACCATACAAACTGGCAAACAGAGCATTTCATCCGGAGGACACAGTGGTAGATGTGTCAGGTGTCAAAGTAGGCGGTGGTCATCTGGCACTGATCGCAGGTCCGTGTTCTGTAGAAAGCGAGGAGCAGGTGATTGAAATCGCAAAGGCAGCCAAAGCATCCGGAGCCAATATGCTTCGCGGCGGTGCATTCAAACCGAGAACCAGCCCATACTCTTTTCAGGGACTTGGTCTTGCTGGACTTGATATTCTATGCAAAGCAAAAGAAGAGACAGGACTTCCGATCGTGACAGAACTGATGTCTGTTGAATACCTGGATATTTTCGATGAAAAAGTAGACCTGATTCAGATCGGTGCAAGAAATATGCAGAACTTTGATCTTTTGAAACAGCTCGGAAAGACTACAAAACCGATTCTCCTTAAGAGAGGATTGAATGCTACATTTGAAGAGTGGATCATGTCAGCAGAATATATTATGGCATCCGGTAATCCAAATGTTATTCTCTGCGAGAGAGGAATCAGAACCTTCGAAACCTATACAAGAAATACATTGGATCTGCAGGCAATTCCGGTAATCAAGCGTCTCAGTCATCTTCCAATCATTGTAGATCCAAGCCATGCAGGCGGAAAATGGTGGCTGGTTGAACCGATGTCAAAAGCTTCTATCGCAGCCGGAGCAGACGGACTTATGATCGAAGTTCACAATAATCCGGAATGCGCACTTTGCGATGGCGGACAGTCTTTGAAGCCGGTGAAATACGATGCTCTTCTGGAAAAAGTGCGTCAAATTGCAGAAGTAGTTGGAAAACAGATCTAATTACTGAATGAAGAGAGAGGAACTAAGAACATGAATGAATCAGGCATGAAAATGGTTGTGGATTTAAAAGAACACAGTTACCCGATCTACATTGAGCGGGGAATCCTTAGGAATGCATCAGAGAAAATCAAAGAAATCTATGACGGTAGAAAGATCATGATCATTTCGGATGACAGGGTTTATTCTTACTATGGTGAGAGCCTGAAAGAAGAACTATCAGGAAGTTTCGAATGCTATGAAACGGTAATTCCTCATGGAGAACCGTCGAAGAGCTTTCAGACACTTCCGGGAGTATACAGTTCTCTGTTGGCGGCAAAGATCAGCAGAACCGATCTGATCATAGCTTTAGGCGGCGGTGTGGTCGGCGATTTGGCAGGATTTGTAGCCGCTACATTTTTAAGAGGAATCAAGTTTGTTCAGATACCGACTTCTATCCTGGCGCAGGTCGATTCTTCTGTGGGCGGTAAAGTAGCAGTGGATCTTCCGGAGGGGAAAAATCTGGTCGGTGCTTTCTATCAGCCGAAAATGGTGCTCATCGACCCGGACGTGCTGGATACGCTTCCTGAAAGATATGTGACAGACGGAATGGGAGAGGTGATCAAATACGGATGCATCAAGGATGCCGGATTATTTAATAAACTGGAAGAGTACGGTTCATTTGAGAATCTGAAGACGCATTTGACGGATGTGATCGCTACCTGTGTAAATATCAAACGAATTGTTGTGGAAGAAGACGAATTTGATCTGGGCGAGAGAATACTGTTGAATTTCGGTCATACACTTGCCCATACGATTGAACAGTATTATCACTACGAAAGAGAAAGCCACGGAGAAGCTGTTGCGATCGGAATGTACCAGATTACAAAGCTTGCAGAAGAAAAAGGACTTACGAAATCAGGAGAGGCAGAAAGAATCAAAACGGTTCTGGAAGCCTATGGACTTCCTACAAGCGCAGAGCTTCCGCTTCAGGAACTTATCGAAGCAATGAAGCTGGATAAAAAAATGCTGAACAGCAGTCTCAAAGTCGTGCTTCTTCATGAAATCGGAGATTCTTATGTCTATCCGACCAGTATGGATTTTTTTGCAGAAGACAGACAGGTATAACAACAAGTATCAAAAAAGAGTTCCGGGAAGGAACTCTTTTTTAATAGCATTCTTATTTATGATGATTTGCCAGAAGATCATGAATCTTATCTGTCGGATTCAGAACGGAGCTGATCGGAATGTCGTGGTTCAGAGAATCAATGATCAGCGCCAGGAACTTACTCATATCGGCCTTGATAAAATATGGCTTCTCGGAAAGTTCCGGTGGGAGATAGGTCAGGTTGGTGGTGATCAGACCATCCAGATAGCCTTTCTCATAATATTCGTCAAATTTACCGAGACCTTCTGTGAAAAGACCGAATGTGGTACAGACAAATACATGTGCAGCACCTCTGTCTTTGAGCTGCTTTGTGACATCCAGCATACTTTCACCGGAAGAAATCATATCGTCCACGATGATCACGGTACGTCCATGAACATCATCTCCAAGGAATTCGTGGGCAACGATCGGATTCTTTCCATTTACAATTGTAGAGTAATCACGGCGTTTGTAGAACATACCCATATCCACACCGAGGATATTGGATAAATAAACGGCTCTTCCCATAGCACCTTCATCCGGGCTTATGATCATCAGATGCTTCTTATCAGTATCCAGATCAGGAACTGCATTAAGCAGCGCTTTCATAAACTGGTATGCCGGAGAGAAGCTATCGAATCCCTTCAGCGGAATTGCGTTCTGTACTCTCGGGTCATGGGCATCAAAGGTAATGATGTTGGAAACACCCATCTGATCCAACTCTTCCAGTGCCATCGCGCAGTCCAGAGACTCTCGCTTCGTACGCTTATGCTGGCGGCTCTCATAAAGGAATGGCATGATCACATTGATTCGATGTGCCTTTCCTGTGCAGGCAGCAATCACACGCTTCAGATTCTGAAAATGATCATCCGGTGACATGTGGTTGAGATGACCGTTCACGGTATAAGTTATACTGTAATTGCAGACGTCCACCATGATAAATAAATCTTTTCCACGAACGCTTTCCCCGATAACAGCCTTTGCTTCACCGGTACCGAAACGCGGACAATTATGTTTTGTCAGGTAAGTGTCGGCTTCGTAAGAGGAATAAATCATTGGGTCAAGAAAATCCTGAAGAGATTCTTTACGAAAAGATACAATATAATCATCCACTTTTTTTGCGAGTGGTTCGCAGCTTTTTAATGCGATAATTTTAAGCGGTGCGATCGGCAGTGCTTTTTCCATAAATTCAATATTTGTCATATGTGCCTCCTGTTTTCAATATCGGTCATATCTCTTTCTATTTTATACCATTATTTCAGAACTATGGCAAGAAAGAGCTGTAAAAAATTGCATTTTTTAAAGAAATCTAGTATGATAAGTAAGAATAGAAAAATGGGGAGCTTTTATTTTATGAAGCATGAGCATATTGTTAAATGTGTAGAAGAAGGAAGCATTGCCTGGGAAATGGGGATTGAGCCAGGGGACAGGCTGCTTCAGATCAATGGACATGATGTTGAAGATGTCTTCGATTATCAGTATTACGTAAATGATGAAGAACTTCTGGTTCTGATCCGTAAAGAGAACGGAGAAGAATGGGAGCTTGAGATCGAGAAAGATTTTGATGAAGATCTGGGAATTGAATTTGAACAAGGCCTGATGGATGAATATCGTTCCTGCAGGAATAAGTGCATGTTCTGCTTCATCGACCAGATGCCGAAAGGAATGCGGGAGACTCTGTATTTTAAAGATGACGACTCCAGACTTTCCTTTTTACAGGGAAACTATATCACGCTTACGAATATGAGTGACCACGATGTACAGAGGATTGTGGATTATCATCTTGAGCCGATCAACGTTTCCGTTCACACCACGAATCCGGATCTTCGCTGCAAGATGCTGCATAACCGTTTTGCCGGAGATGCCCTGAAGAAGATTCAGATCCTTTATGAGGGCGGTATTACCATGAACGGGCAGATTGTACTTTGTAAAGGAATTAATGACGGCGAAGAACTGGAGAGAAGTATTCGGGATATGACAAACTGGCTCCCGAATCTGCAGAGTGTGTCGGTCGTTCCGGTTGGTCTTACAAAGTTCCGCGAGGGACTTTACCCGCTGGAACCATTTACCAGAGAAGACGCAAAAGAAGTACTTCAGATCATTCATAAGTGGCAGAAGAAGATTTATGAAGAATACGGAATGCATTTTATCCATGCAGGAGATGAATGGTATCTTCTGGCTGGAGAAGAACTTCCGGAAGAGGAACGCTATGACGGCTATCTGCAGCTGGAAAACGGCGTGGGAATGCTTCGGCTTCTGTTAAATGAATTTGAAGAGGCGTATGCAGATTTAGAGGGAGATGACCGCCATATCCGAATTTCCATGGCAACCGGAAAGCTGGCATATCCGTATTTGAAGCAAATGCTGGAACGCCTGAAAGTAAAATATTCGAACCTGAATGTGAACCTGTACGAAATCCGTAATGATTTTTTCGGTGAGACGATCACGGTTGCAGGTCTTTTGACCGGACAGGATCTACTTTCCCAATTAAAAGGGCAGGAACTTGGAGATGCACTTTTACTTCCGTGTAGTCTGCTTAGAAGCGGGGAAGAGGTATTTCTGGATGATATGACGGTTATGGAATTATCGAATGCTTTACAAGTGCCGATAGATATTGTAAAATCAAGCGGTCAGGATTTTGTAGATGCAGTATTGCAGCAGATGGAGGGACAAGAATATGAGTAAACCTGTAGTTGCCATTGTGGGGCGCCCGAACGTGGGAAAATCAACGCTTTTTAATGCATTGGCAGGAGAAAAGATAGCAATTGTTAAAGACACGCCGGGAGTAACCAGAGACAGAATATATGCCGAGGTGAGCTGGCTGGATAAAGAATTTACACTCATCGATACCGGAGGAATCGAGCCGGAAAGCCGCGATGTGATCCTTTCTCAGATGAGAGATCAGGCACAGATCGCGATCGATACCGCCGATGTGATTCTGTTTATGACGGATGTGAAGCAGGGGCTGGTGGATTCCGATTCGAAAGTGGCCGACATGCTAAGACGTTCACACAAACCGGTGGTTCTGGTGGTGAATAAAGTGGATAATTTTCAGAAGATGATGCCGGATGTATACGAATTCTATAACCTTGGAATTGGGGATCCAATGCCGATTTCGGCAGCAGAACGCATCGGAATCGGTGATATGCTGGACAAGGTTCTGGAGTATTTCCCGGAAGGAGCCGGTGAGGAAGAAGAGGACGAGCGTCCGAGAATCGCGATTGTCGGAAAACCGAACGTCGGAAAATCATCCATTATCAACAAATTGATCGGAGAAGACCGAGTGATTGTTTCCGATATTGCAGGAACGACACGTGATGCGATTGATACGGATATCGTTCACAATGGAAGAGAATATGTGTTTATTGATACGGCCGGACTTCGAAGAAAGAATAAGATCAAGGAAGACCTGGAGCGATATAGTATTATTCGTACGGTAACCGCTGTGGAGCGTGCGGATGTGGTTCTCATTGTGATTGATGCGGTGGAAGGTGTCACAGAACAGGATGCCAAGATTGCCGGAATCGCCCATGAAAGAGGAAAAGGTGTCATCATTGTTGTAAACAAATGGGATGCAATTGAGAAAAATGACAAGACGGTGAAAGAATACGAACAGAAGATTCGAATGGTTCTTTCTTTTATGCCGTATGCAGAGATTATGTATGTTTCAGCCAAGACAGGGCAGAGGCTTCCGAAGCTTTTCGATATGATCGATATGGTCATTGCAAATCAGACGATGCGTGTGGCAACCGGTGTTCTGAATGAGATCATGACAGAAGCTGTTGCACTTCAGCAGCCGCCGTCAGATAAGGGAAAACGTCTGAAACTTTACTATATTACACAGGTTTCGGTAAAACCACCGACATTTGTTATTTTTGTCAACGATAAAGAACTGATGCACTTCTCTTATACACGTTATCTTGAAAATAAGATTCGGGAGGCCTTTGGATTTAAGGGAACTTCACTGAAATTCTTTATACGTGAGAGAAAGGAGAAAGGTCAGTAAGATGGAAAGAATCGTTTGTCTTGGAATAGGGTATTTGTTTGGATTATTTCAAACCGGATATATTTACGGGAGGATGCATGGAATGGATATCCGCAAGCACGGAAGCGGCAATGCGGGCACCACGAATGCGCTTCGCACCATGGGGGTGAAAGCGGGGGCAATCACTCTTCTTGGGGATTGCTTTAAATGTGTGATCGCTGTACTTGTGGTAAGAGGAATCTTTGCCGGCAGATGTCCGGATATGCTTCCGCTTCTGTCCTTATATGCCGGTTTTGGGGCGGTGCTTGGACATAATTATCCGTTTTATCTTGGATTCAAAGGCGGAAAGGGAATTGCGGCAACAGCTGGAATGATCCTGATCACAGACTTAAGGATTACTGCGGTGTGTCTTGTGGTATTTCTTGTAATTGTGGCAGTGACCAGATATGTTTCGCTGGGATCTCTCGTGATTTCTGTGTTGTTCCTTGTAGGTCTTGTTGTCTGCGGACAGACAGGCCAGTTCGGTATGACACAGAATTATCTGTTTGAGATGTATGGAGTAGGTCTTTTATTTGTATTATCTGCGTTTTTCCAGCATAGAGCAAATATTAAGAGACTACGTACGGGCACGGAAAACAAAATCGGATTTAAGAAGAAAGATTAATCAAAATGAACAAGGAGAATGACGATGAAGAAGATAGGTGTTATGGGTGCCGGCAGCTGGGGAACCGCACTGGCAGTCCTTCTTTGCAATAATGGACATGATGTAACTGTATGGTCGATTGATCCAAATGAGATAAAGATGCTGGATAAGAAGCGGGAACATGAGTCGAAGCTTCCCGGAGTAAAGATACCGGATGGCATTGCATTTACAAATCAAATAGAAGAAGGAATTCTTGATAAAGATGTAATTGTGCTTGCGGTTCCGTCACCATTTACCAGAAGCACTGCACGTTCTATGAAGCCGTATGTGAAGGAAGGGCAGATTCTGGTCAATGTGGCAAAGGGAATCGAAGAGACAACGCTTATGACGCTCAGCGAGCAGATTGAAGAAGAAATCCCGCAGGCAAATGTGGCGGTTCTTTCCGGCCCGAGCCATGCGGAAGAGGTAGGCAGAAGACTTCCTACCACGGTCGTTGTAGGAGCTAAGAAGAGGGAGACGGCAGAATATTTACAGAAAATCTTCATGAGTGAAGTGTTCCGCGTCTACACGAGTCCGGATATTCTGGGAATCGAGCTGGGAGGATCTCTGAAAAATGTCATCGCTCTTGCGGCAGGTATCGCAGACGGACTTGGATATGGTGATAATACGAAGGCGGCTCTTATCACCAGAGGAATTGCAGAGATTGCAAGGCTTGGTGTGAAGATGGGCGGTAAGATTGAATCCTTCACCGGACTTACCGGAATCGGAGATCTGATCGTGACCTGTGCCAGCGTGCACAGCCGTAACCGGAAAGCCGGATACCTTATGGGACAGGGAAAGACCATGGAAGAGGCAATGACCGAGGTTAAGATGGTAGTAGAAGGTGTATATTCAGCAAAAGCAGCGAAGAAGCTGGCTGAGAAATACGAAGTATCCATGCCGATCGTAGAGGAAGTGAATAAAGTTTTATTTGAGGGGAAAAAGGCTAAAGAAGCAGTGAGCGAACTGATGCTAAGAGACGGAAGAATTGAACATCCTGCGCTTCCATGGGAAGAATAGGAACACACAGGATTTAGGAGGAGTATATTACGAAAGAAAGAAGAACTCTTGAGGATGATGAGATAATACGCGGGGAGATTCAAAGAATCAGACCTGACTATCGTGAGGGTTTAAAAACAAGTCAAGTAGAGGAGCGAGTGGAAAACGGGTGGACGAACGAAGAAGTTGCTCCGCCCTCGCTCACAGTAAAAGAGATCATTCATAAAAATGTATTTACGTATTTCAATCTGATTTTCCTGGTGCTGGCAGGGCTTTTATGCATTGTCGGCTCTTTCAGAAATCTTACATTTCTGCCGGTTATTATTGCAAACACATGCATAGGAATCATTCAGGAAATCCGTGCGAAAAAGGTACTGGATAAACTGAATATGCTGAATGCACCTCATGCGAGGGTGGTTAGAAACGGAAAAATCAGCGAGATCGACGCAGCAGATCTTGTTGTGGATGATATTGTCATTTTTGGATCCGGCAATCAGATCTGTGCGGATGCCGTGGTGGAGGAAGGAGAGGTAAAGGTAAATGAATCCCTTCTGACAGGGGAGTCCGATGAGATCACAAAGCGGCGCGGTGATAAGCTATTATCGGGCAGTTTTATCGTCTCCGGAAAATGTCACGCAAGACTTACCTATGTGGGAAAAGATTCTTATATTTCCAGATTGACACTGGAAGCAGGGGCTATGCCGGAAGGGGAACAGTCAGAAATGATCCGTTCGCTTGATAAACTGGTAAAATTCGTGGGAATCGCATTGATTCCGATTGCAATCGTGATGGTCGTCCAGAGCTTCTTTTTTAACGGAGAAAGTTTTAAGGAAAGTATTGTATCCATGGTCGCTGCAGTGATCGGCATGATTCCGGAGGGGCTTTATCTTCTTGCAAGTGTGGCTCTTGTAGTGAGTTCCATGCGGCTTGCTTCAAAGAAAGTCCTGCTTCATGATATGAAGAGCATTGAAACTCTGGCACGAGTGGATGTGCTTTGCGTAGATAAGACCGGTACGATAACAGAAAGCAGCATGTGCGTGAATGAAGTCGTAAAGGCTAAGAAGTATGATGAAGAGTCCATGCCGCCTCTTGAGGAGATAATCGGCGATTTCGTCAGCCAGATGGAGCCGGACAATGCAACGATGATAGCCATGAAAGAGTATTTTAAAGAAGGTTCGGGGAAAAAACCTGACAAGGTGATTCCGTTTTCTTCTACGGTCAAATACAGCGGCGTGGTTTACGGTGAGAATTCCTATGTCCTCGGAGCACCGGAGTTCGTGCTGAGAAAGGCGTTTTCCGAGCATCAGGATGCGATCAGCAAATTTGCTGCAAAGGGGTACCGTGTACTGGTGTTCGCAAAATATGACGGAATCCCGGACGGATCTCCTCTTATGAAAGATGCCGAGCCACTCGGGTATGTGCTTCTTCTTAATAAAGTAAGAAAGGAAGCACCGGCAACATTCTCATTCTTTGAAAGACAAGGCGTGGATATCAAGGTAATTTCCGGTGATAATCCGCTTACGGTATCGGAGACGGCAAAACAGGCCGGAATCAAAAATGCAGATTCTTATGTAGATGCAAGAGAATTAAAAACAGAAGAAGAGATAGAAGAAGCGGTTACGAGATACACCGTTTTCGGACGAGTTGTACCGGAACAGAAAAGGCAGTTTGTACAGGCACTGAAAAAGCAGGGGCGTACCGTTGCCATGACGGGTGATGGTGTCAATGACGTTCTTGCCTTAAAGGATGCAGACTGTTCTGTGGCGATGGCTTCAGGAAGCGATGCGGCAGCACAGGCATCTCAGGTAGTACTTCTGGAGTCTGATTTTTCAAGAATGCCGGATGTGGTACTGGAAGGAAGAAGAGTGGTAAATAATATTCAAAGATCAGCGAGTCTTTTCCTGGTTAAGAATATCTTTTCTTTCCTGCTTTCACTTTTTGCCCTTGCTTTTATGATCACGTATCCGTTAGAACCTTCTCAGGTTTCGCTGATTACGATGTACACGATTGGAATTCCGGCATTCTTTCTGGCGTTGCAGCCGAATAAGGAGATTATCCGCGGACATTTCCTTACCAATGTGGTCTTAAAAGCGCTTCCGGCCGGACTTACGGATGTACTTGCAGTTGGAGCGCTGGTGATATTTGGACAGACTTTCGGTGTGCCTGAATCCGATATTTCAACAGCGGCCACGATGCTCCTTGCAATTGTGGGATTTATGATTCTTTACCGGATCTGCCAGCCGATGAATCTTCTGCGGAAGATCATCTGGATCGGCTGCGTGGCGGGACTTCTCGGATGCAGTATTTTCCTTCCGAAATTATTTGCAATTACAGGAATGTCGAAGAAATGTATCATGCTGTTCGTAGTATTTTCCATTGCGACAGAACCGGTGCTTCATTATCTGACACGGTTTGTGGAATGGGTAAGAGAATGGTATATCCGGTTGTTTAAAGAACCGGAAAAAAGAGTAGGAAAAAGAGATTTGAATTAGCAGAATAATCGAAAATGTTTTGGCATACATTGGTATCAGCCGGCAAAGGAGGATACCGTATGAATACATTTGATCTATACAAGGACATTGAAACGAGGACAGGCGGGGAAATTTATATTGGAGTCGTGGGACCGGTACGAACCGGAAAGTCCACATTTATCAAAAGGTTTATGGATGTTCTGGTGCTCCCGGGGTTAACGGATGAGCATGCAAAAGCGAGAACTGTGGATGAGCTTCCGCAGTCAGCATCCGGAAAGACAATCATGACAACGGAACCTAAGTTTGTACCGAAGGAGGCGGCAGTCTTGAAACTGTCCGGAGATACGGAGGTAAAGATCAGGCTGATCGACTGTGTCGGTTATATGGTAGAAGGCGCAGCCGGGCATATTGAAAACGGCGGAGAACGTCAGGTGAAGACACCGTGGTTCGAATACGAGATTCCATTTACCAAAGCAGCGGGCATTGGCACCAGGAAAGTGATTCATGATCATTCTACGATAGGAATTGTGGTCACAACAGACGGCAGTATCGGTGAGATTCCAAGGGAAAACTACCGTCCGGCCGAGGAACAGACGATTCAGGAACTGAAGACGCTGGGAAAACCGTTTATTGTACTTGTAAATACGAAGAAACCATATGGAGAAGAAGCGAAAAGGATCGCAAAAGAACTGGAAGAGGAATATCATGTTACGGCGATGCCGGTAAACTGTGAACAGTTGAAGGAGGAAGATATTCATCGAATCATGGAACAGATCCTTTTCGCTTTTCCTGTTTCTGAGCTTCAGTTTTATATTCCTAAATGGGTAGAGATGCTTCCGCGAGACCATAAGATCAAGATGGATATGCTGGGATATGTGCGCCAGGTTCTGAATGGAGTGAATGAGATACGGGATGTGGATCATGTTATCCGTACACCGCAAAGCCCGTACATAACTGAGGTGAAGATCGGTAAAATATCAATGGATACAGGATGTATTGCCGTCGAAATCCGGGTAGATGATGCATGTTATTATGAGACGATCAGTGAGCTTACGGGCACTTCGATCAGCAGTGAGTATGATCTTATCGGTACGATCAAGGAACTGTCTTCTCTGCGGAAAGAATATGAAAGTGTTAAAGATGCCATGGATTCCGTAAAACTGAAAGGTTATGGTGTGGTCAGTCCCGGAAAAACAGAAATCCGTCTGGATGAACCGATTGTAATCAAGCAGGGAAGTAAATTCGGGGTAAAGATTCATTCGGAAGCGCCCTCTATCCATATGATACGTGCAAATATCGAGACGGAAATTGCCCCGATCGTGGGAAGTGAACAGCAGGCGGAAGATTTGAAAAAATATATTATGGAAGCCGGAAATTCTCCGGAAGGAGTATGGGGAACCAATATATTCGGAAAATCTGTGGAAGAGCTGGTTATGGACGGAATGCGCAGCAAAATTGCGATGATCGGAGATGAGAGCCAGGTAAAATTGCAGGACACCATGCAGAAAATTGTCAATGACAGTAATGGAGGTATGATCTGTATCATAATTTAATGAGCCAAGGGACAAATGGGCACAAATCGAATGTTTACATTCGATTTTGTGTCTATGGGGACCGCTAAATCATGAAGAAGTAGCCATTTTTCGTAGAAAAATGAGCGAATTCTGAATGATTTCATCGATTTTGAGAGTGCGTAAGCACGTAAAAATCGATGTCTGGCTCATTTGTCGGGCAACTCATTTAATATAATGTTGCACATCTGTTTTGGGGTGTGATATACTTTAAGTTACCGAATACACCGGAACAGGTGTGGTCTCAGTTCCGGTTTGGGCTGTACGTAGGAGAAAGAAAAGAGGAGAGTATTCATGAGAGCAGCAATTGTTTCAGTAGATACAATGATTTACCAGAAATTGAAAGAAGATGACTGTTCACCGATTGTAAAGAGAATGTTGGGGCAGGTTAGTTTTAAGACAGAACTTATCCAGCCGGTGCCGAATGATAAGGAAGTGATACGTAAGATTCTGGCGAGGATTGCTGATGCAGGTATTGCGGATCTGGTTCTTACCATCGGAGGAATCGGATGCAGGGATGAGGACTGGACACCGGAAGCGACAAAGTCGATTCTGGATAAAGAGATACCGGGTATGGCAGAAGCCATGCGCCTTTATATGGAGCGAACGAGAAAGCGCGCCATGCTGACCCGGGGAGTGGCCGGAATCAGGAATCATACGATTATCGTAAACCTTCCGGGAAGCCCGAAGATTATTAAAGAATGTCTGGAATATATTCTTCCGGAGATCGTGTATGCGACAGAAGTGGTTCTGGGAGAACATGACGACATTAAGGAGTAGATGATGAAAGTTAGTATATACACCGACGGAGCAGCCAGAGGGAATCCGGACGGACCGGGCGGATATGGCACTGTTCTGCAATATGTAGATCCGAAGGGACAGCTTCATGTAAAGGAGCTTTCTCAGGGATATGTGAAGACGACCAATAACAGGATGGAGCTTATGGCTGTGATCGCGGGACTGGAAGCTCTGAACCGTCCCTGTGAGGTGCAGCTTTATTCCGATTCGCAGTATGTAGTCAATGCATTTAATCAGCACTGGATCGAAGGCTGGATCAAGAAAGGCTGGAAGCGGGGAAAGAATGAACCGGTAAAGAACATGGATCTCTGGAAACGGCTTCTGGAAGCGAAGAAGCCGCATCAGGTACAGTTCATCTGGGTGAAAGGTCATGACGGTCATCCGCAGAATGAACGCTGTGATACACTGGCGACAACGGCAGCGGATGGAGCGAATCTGATTATAGACGAAGGACTTTAGACTTTACAAGAAGAAAAAAATGTGATAGAGTGTTTGAGGCAAGTAAGACAGACGTTCGCGGCTGCAAGCGCCGAAAGGCCGCAGGTGAGGAAAGTCCGGGCTTCACAGGGCAGGATGCCGGATAACGTCCGGTGGAGGTGACTCCAAGGATAGTGCAACAGAAATAAACCGCCTGTCATATGACAGGTAAGGGTGGAAAGGCAGTGTAAGAGACTACCGCCCGTGTGGTAACAGACGGGGCACATGTAAACCCCATCCGAAGCAAGACCGAATCAAAACGATGTGGCGGCCCGTCACGTTTTAGGTAGGTCGCTTGAATCTGCTGGTAACAGCAGGTCTGGATAGATGAACGTCCAACGACATAACCCGGCTTATCGTTTTGCTTGTTATAAAAAACAGATTGTGCTGATGCACAATCTGTTTTTTAGTACTATTTATTTCTTTTCTGTCTGTCATATTTCTCTTCGCAATATTTGCAGCGGTAAACTTCATTTTCCGGATCGGTCAGTACGAATACCTGATCCAGTTCCTGCTCGATGGAAGTGATACAGCGAGGATTCTTGCATTTGATCACATTTTTGATTTCTTTCGGAAGCTTCAGAGCCTTCTTTTCAACAATCTCTTCATTTTCAATGATGTTGATCGTAATATTGTGATCGATGAATCCGAGGATATCCAGATCGATGATGTCGATCGGACATTCGATTTTCATGATATCTTTTTTCCCCATCTTATTGCTCTTTGCATTCTTGATGATCGCTACACAGCAGTCAAGTTTATCAAGCTTCAGATATTTGTAAATATCCATACTCTTTCCGGCTTCGATATGGTCAAGTACAAAACCTTCGGAAATCTTACCGATATTTAAAGTATTCTTTACCATAGTCTGTTTCCTCCTAATCCACGTGGATATCAAGCAAGGTCAGAATCAGTGCCATACGTACATAGACACCGTACTGTACCTGTTTGAAATAAGCGGCTCTTGGATCTTCATCAACTTCAACAGAAATCTCATTTACTCTTGGAAGCGGATGGAGCACCAGCATATCCGGCGGTGCAAGTTCCATTTTTGCTTTGTCAAGAATATAGAAATCTTTCATGCGCACGTAATCTTCTTCGTTGAAGAAACGTTCTTTCTGTACACGTGTCATATAGAGAAGATCAAGCTCCGGAAGAGCTTCTTCCAGACGAACCACTTCTTGATATGGGATGTTCTGTTTGTCAAGAACGTCATGTCTTACATATCCCGGAAGACGAAGTTCTTCCGGTGAGATCAGAACAAATTCAATATCTTCATAGCGTGCAAGTGCGTTGATCAGTGAATGAACGGTACGGCCGAACTTTAAGTCGCCGCAAAGACCGATTTTCAAATGGTTCAGACGTCCTTTCAAAGAACGAATGGTCAATAAATCGGTAAGAGTCTGGGTAGGATGCTGATGTCCGCCGTCACCTGCGTTGATTACAGGAATTGTAGCATGCTGGCAGGCAACCATCGGTGCGCCTTCCTTCGGATGGCGGATCGCACAAATATCTGCATAGCAGGAAATCATTCGAATTGTGTCAGAAACACTTTCTCCCTTTGCAGCAGAGCTGGATGAGGCTGAAGAAAATCCCATGATACTTCCCCCGAGATTTAGCATCGCAGCTTCATGGCTGAGTCGTGTACGGGTGCTTGGCTCATAAAATAAGGTAGCAAGCTTCTTACCGTCACAAGCATGCGCATACTTCTTCGGATTTGCTTCAATGTCGTTTGCCAGATCCATGAGTTTGTCAAGTTCTTCGACTGAAAAATCTAATGGACTCATTAAATGTCTCATGTAGGAAACCTCCTTTATTTACACCGGAAAGAGTATTTATATTCCGGAGTTTATCGTATTCTCCAATATAATATACTAAATCAAATTACTTTTCAATAAGGATTTTTTATTATTGCGTGATATATGTAATAAGAAACGTGAAAGAACTGGATTTTATAAAAAAAATATATTATAATGTCCAAGCAGGAAGTAAATACGTTTTTATTAAATAGATGAATACAGAGAAGGAGATCCCATTATGGAAACATTACTGGAGATGAGACAGCAGCTGGATGAGATCGACAGCCAGATCACACAGCTTTATGAAAGACGAATGGAAATATGCGGGCATGTTGCAGATTATAAGATAAAGAACGGGAAAAAGGTGCTTGACAGAACCAGAGAGAATGAAAAATTGGCTGCGGTGTCTGAAATGGCTTCCTCAGATTTTAATAAAAAAGGAATCCGTGAGCTCTTTGAACAGTTGATGTCTATGAGCAGAAAACTGCAGTATCAGAAACTTTCAGAAGAAGGCGTACTTGGGAGGCTTCCGTTTATTGCGATGGATGAACTGGATACGAAGGGCGCCAGAGTGGTATTCCAGGGAGTAGAAGGGGCTTACAGTCAGGCTGCTCTTGAAAAGTATTTTGGAGAAGGACAGAAAAGTTTCCATGTGCCGACATTCCGTGATGCGATGAGTGCAATCGAAGAAGGAACGGCAGATTATGCCGTACTTCCGATCGAGAACTCAACAGCGGGGGCCGTTGACCAGGTGTACGATCTTCTTGTAGAATTTGAGAATTATATTGTAGGTGAAGTGATTCTTCCGGTGCGCCATCAGCTTGCCGGCCTTCCGGGAGTAAAGCTTTCACAGATCAAGAGGGTCTATTCCCATCCGCAGGGACTGATGCAAAGCGCAAAATTCCTTGATAATTTCGGCGACTGGCAGCAGATCAGCGTTGCAAACACAGCGGTAGCGGCGAAGAAAGTACTGGACGATAACAATCCGGTACAGGCAGCAGTCTGCAGCGAGCTGGCTGCAAAGCTTTACGGACTTGAGATTCTGGAACAGGACATTAATGCAGAATCGGACAATTCCACAAGATTTATTGTGGTCACAAATCAGAAGATCTTTTTGAAAAATGCTTCCAAGATCAGTATTTGCCTGGAGATCCCGCATGAGAGCGGATCATTGTACCATTTACTGTCGCATTTTATTTATAATGATCTCAACATGACGAAGATTGAATCCCGCCCGATTGAAGGAAGAAGCTTTGAATATCGTTTCTTCGTGGATTTCGAGGGAAATCTTGCGGATCCGGCAGTAAAGAATGCGATCAGAGGACTAAGAGAAGAAGCACTGAATCTGAAAATTCTTGGAAATTATTAAAACTGCGAAAGAAGGAAACGAAAAATGAGAACGAATGAGCTTGTATTATATAAATATATGGAACACGATGACCTGCTGCGCGACATGACTTTTCTGATTGAGAATGCAGATAATGAGTACTACAATAAAGAAGACATGAAAGGTCTTTTATATGAATGTCTGAATGAAATGATCGAGCTGGCAAGCAGCTATGGATTTGAGGGGAACCTTTGGCACAATTTCTTGACCTTTCTTCTTGCAAACAGTGAAAATGCATATAGTACAGCATGTGAGATCGTTGGAGAAGTAGAAGGAAGTGTCAATGCGGCAGCTCTTCATGACTTTGAAATCTTTAAAGAATTGTTTGATTATGATCTCCACAAAATGGAAGAGCAGATCGGAACAAACTGCATTTTCATGATTGAGGATTATCATCAGACAAACGCTCACGGTAAAGTGTTTAATAAAAGAATCCGTGACAGAATCTGCGATCTGTCAAGAACGCTGGGACAGGCAGACTCTGCAGAAGAATTTAAGTCTATCGTGACAGGATTTTACAAAGAATTCGGTGTGGGAAAACTGGGACTTCATAAAGCGTTCCGTGTAGAACATGACGAGAATGGAGTACAGATCGTTCCTATCACAAAGATTGCCCATGTACATTTGGACGATCTTGTGGGATATGAGATGGCAAAACAGAAACTGATCGATAATACGGAAGCATTTGTAAGCGGAAAACGTGCAAATAACTGTCTTCTTTTTGGCGATGCGGGAACAGGAAAGTCTTCTTCTATCAAAGCAATCCTGAACCAGTATTATGACAGAGGGCTTCGAATGATCGAGGTGTATAAACACCAGTTCCAGGATCTGAATGATGTGATCACCCAGATCAAGAATAGAAATTACAAATTTATTATTTATATGGATGATCTGTCTTTTGAAGAATTTGAAATAGAATATAAATATTTGAAAGCCGTAATTGAAGGCGGTCTGGAAAAGAAGCCGGATAATATTCTGATCTATGCGACCTCCAACAGAAGACATCTTATCCGCGAGACATTTAAAGATAAGGCAGACCGGGATGAAGAACTGCACACCAATGATACGGTCCAGGAAAAGCTGTCCCTTGTTGCAAGATTCGGCGTGACGATCTACTTTGGAAAACCGGATAAGAAGGAATTTCAGAAGATCGTAAAATCTCTGGCTGAAAGGAACGGTCTTACGATTCCGGAGGACGAGCTGTTTTTGGAAGCAAACAAGTGGGAACTTAGCCACGGGGGACTTAGCGGAAGAACGGCGCAGCAGTTTATCGATTATCTGCTTGGAAAAGCATAGGAAGCTTGCGCTTTAGTGCGGGACTTGTTATACTGAAATTTAATGAGTCATGGAAGGAAAAATCTATCAGGGAGATTATCATATGAAGTGGAATAAATTCAGATTAAAAACGACAACTGAGGCGGAGGATATTGTCAGCAGCATGTTGATGGATCTTGGAATCCAGGGGATTGAGATTGAAGATAATATTCCGATGAGCCAGAAAGAAAAGGAGCAGATGTTCGTAGATATCCTGCCGGAAACTGGTGTTGATGACGGTGTTGCCTATATCAGCTTTTATCTGGAAGAAGAGGATGATAAAGAAGAGGTTCTTGCAAATGTGCGTGCAGAACTGGAAGAGATGCGCTCCTATGTGGAAGTTGGAAGCGGAACCATCGAAGAGTCACAGACGGAGGATGTGGACTGGGTGAATAATTGGAAGAAGTATTTTCACCAGTTTTATGTGGATGATATTCTGATCATTCCGTCCTGGGAAGATGTGAAGCCGGAAGATGAGAACAAGATGATCGTGCATATTGATCCTGGAACTGCATTTGGAACCGGTATGCATGAGACAACGCAGCTTTGCATCCGTCAGATCCGCAAGTATATAACGAAAGATACAACGATCCTCGATGTCGGCTGTGGTAGCGGAATTCTGGGAATGCTTGCCCTGATGTTCGGGGCAAAATATTCTGTGGGAACCGATCTTGATCCATGCGCAATTGACGCAACACATGAGAATATGCAGGTCAATGGAATTTCAGAAGACCGTTATGAAGTGATGATCGGCAATATTATTGACGATAAATCGGTTCAGGATAAAGTGGGCTATGGAAAATATGATATCGTTGCCGCAAATATTCTTGCAGATGTTCTGGTGCCGCTTACCCCTGTGATCGTGAACCAGTTAAAAACGGGCGGAATTTATATTACAAGCGGAATTATTGATGATAAAGAAGAAACGGTAGTAAATGCAGTGAAGGCGGCAGGACTTGAGGTGCTTGAAGTAAATTATCAGGGAGAATGGGTTTCTGTAACTGCAAGGAAAAACTAGACAAGGCGGAGAGAAGATGCATCATTTTTTTGTGACACCTGATCAGGTGAGTGAGGAATCTATTTATATTGAAGGCCAGGATGTGAACCACATGAAGAATGTTCTGCGCATGAAAATCGGGGAACAGGTGGGAATCAGTGATGGAAATAACCTGAAATACGTCTGTGAAGTCGCTTCTTATGAAGAAAAAAAGGCAGTTCTGAGAATCCTTGAAAGAATGGAAGCCGATACAGAACTTGAGTCAAAGTTGTATTTATTCCAGGGACTTCCCAAAGCAGATAAGATGGAACTGATCGTTCAAAAAGCAGTGGAGCTTGGTGCGTTTGAGGTGATTCCGGTGGTGACGAAGCGTTCTGTTGTGAAGCTTGATGACAAGAAAGCTGTCAAAAAAGTGGAACGTTGGAACAGTATTTCAGAAAGCGCTGCAAAGCAGGCCGGACGAAGCCGTATTCCGGAGGTGAAAATGCCACTCTCTTTTAAAGAGGCGCTGAAAAAAGCATCTGATCTGGATGTGCTTCTTATTCCGTATGAACTGGCTGACGGTATGGAAAAAACCAGACAGCTCATCCGGTCGATTGAAAACGGACAGTCAGTGGGAATCTTTATCGGCCCTGAAGGCGGTTTTGAAGCAGAAGAAGTGGAAGAAGCAGTAAAAGCCGGAGCAAATGAAGTGACGTTAGGAAGACGAATCTTAAGAACCGAGACGGCAGGACTTGCAATCCTTTCTGTGCTGATGTTTGAGCTGGAAGGAAAGGCGTAAACAGAAGGCCGGAAAAGGATTCCATATGACAGGATTTACAAAGAATGCATAAGATATATAGTGAGAAAGAATTTAGGAGACGATAGAAATGGAAGTTTATCTGGATAATTCAGCGACAACCAGAGCATATGAAAGTGTCCGGGACATCGTCGCAAAGACGATGTGCGAAGATTACGGTAATCCATCATCTATGCACAAAAAAGGCGTGGAGGCGGAACGCTATGTACGCGGTGCAAGAGAGACACTTGCGAAGCTTTTAAAAGTGCAGGAAAAGGAGATATTTTTCACTTCAGGCGGCACAGAGAGTGATAATCTGGCACTGATCGGAGGAGCGAGGGCCAATCACCGCGCCGGAAAGCATCTTATCACAACTTCGATTGAGCATCCGGCGATTTTGAATACAATGCGATATCTGGAAGAAGAGGAAGGATATCGGATTACTTATCTTCCGGTCGATATGTATGGAAGAGTAAGACTTGACGCGCTTAAGGAGGCGCTCTGTCCGGAGACGATTCTGGTATCAATCATGTATGTGAATAATGAAGTGGGATCTGTTCAGCCGATTGAGGAAGCTGCAAGAATCGTGAAAACCTATAACCGGAATATCCTCTTTCATGTAGATGCGGTGCAGGGATTTGGGAAATACAGAATTTATCCGAAAAAGACAGGAATCGATCTGCTTTCTGTCAGCGGACATAAGATTCACGGACCAAAAGGAATCGGATTTATATATATTAACGAAAAAGCGAAAGTAAAACCGATCATTTTCGGAGGCGAGCAGCAGAAAAATATGCGGTCAGGAACGGAAAATGTGCCGGGGATTGCGGGAATTGCACAGGCTGCGAAAGAATGCTATACCGATTTAGATAAAAAGATCGCACGTATGCGTGCATTGAAGCAAAGATTCATTGAAGGGGTAAGCCAGATTGAGCATACGAAGATCCACGGGCTTTTTGACGAGACGAGCGCGCCTCACATCATCAGTGTGGGATTTGCCGGAATCCGAAGCGAGGTCCTTCTTCACACTCTGGAAAGCAAGGGGATTTATGTGTCATCCGGTTCGGCGTGCTCTTCCAATCATCCGGCAGTAAGCGGGGTCCTTAAGGGAATCGGAACGGGAAAAGAATACCTCGATTCCACACTGAGATTCAGTATGTCGGAATTTACAACAGAAGAAGAAATTGACTATACACTGCAAACATTATATAATTGTGTACCAATGCTTAGAAAATACACACGCCATTAGGAGGAAATGATGAAGTTTCAAACTTATTTGATAAAATATGGAGAGATCGGAATTAAAGGAAAAAACCGCTATATGTTTGAAGATGCACTGGTCCGTCAGGTCAGATTCGCACTTCGTGATGTGGAGGGGGATTTCCATGTATACAAATCCCAGGCACGTGTTTACGTGGACTGTGAAGGTGAGTATGATTCAGACGAAGTGACAGAAGCACTTCAGAGAGTATTTGGTATTGTGGGAATCTGTCCGGTTGTCAGAGTAGAGGACCGCGGTTTTGAAGAACTGAAAAAAGATGTGGTCGCTTATATGGATGAGATGTATCCGGATAAGAATATCACTTTTAAAGTAGAATCGAGAAGGGCTAAGAAAACTTACCCTAAAAAATCCATGGAAATCAACCGTGATCTGGGCGAAGCGATTCTTTATGCATTCCCGGAAATCCGTGTGGATGTGCATGAACCGGATGTTCTTCTTCGCGTAGAAGTCCGCGATGAGATTTATATTTATTCGGAGATTATCCCGGGACCGGGTGGAATGCCGATTGGAACCAATGGAAAGGCAATGCTTCTTCTTTCGGGTGGAATCGACAGTCCTGTTGCAGGATATATGATCTCAAAGAGAGGTGTCGGTCTTGAGGCAACCTATTTCCATGCACCGCCGTACACAAGTGAGAGAGCAAAACAGAAGGTCATTGATCTTGCAAAGCTTGTATCAAAGTACACTGGACCGATCAAACTTCATGTTGTAAACTTTACAGATATTCAGCTCTATATTTATGAGAAATGTCCGCACGACGAACTTACGATCATCATGCGCAGATATATGATGAGAATTGCCGAGCATTTTGCAAAACAGAGCGATTGCCTGGGCCTTATTACAGGAGAAAGTATTGGTCAGGTGGCAAGTCAGACCATGCAGAGTCTTGCGGCAACCAACGATGTATGTACGCTTCCGGTCTATCGTCCGCTGATCGGATTTGACAAACAAGAAATAGTAGAAGTAGCAGAGAAAATCAATACGTACGAAACTTCGATTCTTCCATATGAAGATTGCTGTACGATTTTCGTGGCAAAGCATCCGGTCACAAAGCCGAATATAGAAGTGATCAGAAAATCAGAAGAAAAACTGGCAGAAAGAATAGATCAGCTTTTTGAAGAGGCTGTGAATACAGTTGAGACAATTGTAGTAAAATAAAAATAAGGGGCGTACATCGTACGTCCCTGCTTTCAATCAGTATTATACCAAATACGGATTCAGGATCTCAAGAATGCGGTCAGCGTCTTCGTTCTCAGCATGAATGTTGAGGTCAATCGGCTTTGAAAGATCCAGGCTGAAGATACCCATGATAGATTTGGCATCAATAACGTATCTTCCTGATACAAGATCAAAATCATAATCAAACTTTGTGATTTCATTTACAAAAGATTTAACTTTGTCGATTGAATTTAAAGAAATCTGTACTGTTTTCATGTGAAAGTTCCTCCTTGAATTGAATTTATATAGATATATTATAGTTTGTATATGGAATTGTCAAGGAATAAAACGACGAAGAAAACGTAAATTTTTTGTTAAATCTTATTAAGTGTGAAGGTGGGAAAAACAGATGAAAAGAGCAGCATTACACAATCTGGGCTGTAAAGTAAATGCATATGAAACGGAGGCTATGCAGGAGCTTCTTGAGAAGAACGGATATCAGATTGTTCCGTTCCAGGATGAGGCGGATATTTACATTATCAATACCTGCTCCGTCACAAATATTGCGGACAGAAAATCAAGGCAGATGATCCACCGCGCCAGGAAACAGAATCCTGATGCAGTGATTGTGGCTGCCGGATGTTATGTGCAGGCCCGTACGGATGCGGGGGAGACAGATGAGAATATTGACATTGTCATTGGCAATAATAAGAAACAGGAGCTGATTGGAATTCTGGATGATTATTTTGCAAAAAAAGAAAAACATCAGCAGGTGGAAGTGATCGACATCAATCACACTGATGAGTATGAAGAACTGGGACTATCAAGAACTGCGGAGCATACCAGAGCTTACCTTAAAGTACAGGACGGATGCAACCAGTTCTGCACGTACTGCATCATTCCATATGCAAGAGGTCGGGTGCGAAGCAGAAAGAAGGAGGATGTGGTAAGAGAAGTGGAAGCTCTTGCGGTAAACGGTTACTGCGAGGTTGTGCTTACCGGCATTCATCTCAGTTCCTACGGTGTGGATTTGAAAGATGAGAACGGAAATCAGGCAGAAGATCTTCTTTCTCTGATCCGTGCGGTTCATGAAGTGAAAGGAATCAGCCGGATTCGTCTGGGATCTCTGGAGCCGAGAATCATCACCGAAGAATTTACAAGAGAAATTGCGGGACTTGAAAAAATCTGTCCGCATTTTCATTTGTCACTACAGAGTGGATGCGATGCGACCCTGAAACGCATGAACCGGCGTTACAGTGCAGATGAGTATTATGAGAAATGCTGCCTGCTCAGAAAGTATTTCAAGGATCCGGCACTTACAACGGATGTGATCGTTGGTTTTCCGGGGGAAACGGAAGAAGAATTTGAAGAGTCCATGAAATTTGTCGATAAAGTTAATTTTTACGAGACACATATCTTTAAATATTCGAAGCGCCGGGGAACGAAGGCGGCAGAAATGAACGGCCAGATCACAGAAAAGGAAAAGGCGGGAAGAAGTTTCATTTTGCAGGAACTGAATGAAAAAAAACAGAAGCAGTATGAAGAAAAATGGGTTGGAAAAGAAGTGGAAGTCCTTTTTGAAGAAGTTTCTTCAAAAGACGGTAAGAAGATGATAACCGGACATACCAGAGAATATCTCAGAGTTTCCGTGCCTTGTACGGAAAATGGAGAGGAAAACTGGACCAATCATCTTAAGAAAATCAAAATTGTGGATATTTCACAAATTACTCATTGAATTTTATTGCAGTATATATTAGAATGAGTATTGAAGTATTGGAGGTCGTAAGATGAAGAATTTATCGAATACACAATTTTTTCAGGTGGAAGCCGGACCACAGATTCAGGCAAAAGATATTCTTGAAATTGTTTATAATGCTTTAGTAGAGAAGGGATATAATCCAGTGAATCAGATTGTAGGATACATTATGTCAGGTGATCCTACATACATCACCAGCTACAATGGAGCAAGAAGCCTTGTCATGAAGGTGGAACGTGATGAGATTGTAGAAGAATTACTGAAGGCATATATTAAGAATGAATTATAGGATGGCTTAGTTTATGCGGATTATGGGACTGGATTACGGTACGAAGACTGTGGGGGTCGCAATAAGCGACCCGCTGGGCATCACAGCACAGGCCGTAGAGACAATTGTACGCAAATCGGAGAACAAGCTCAGACAGACACTTGCAAGAATCGAGGCACTTGCGAAAGAGTATGAAGTTGAGAAGTTTGTGCTTGGTCTACCAAAACATATGAATAATGATATCGGAGAACGGGCAGAAAAAGCGATGGAATTTGGTGAGATGCTTCGTCGGCGGACCGGCCTTGAGGTCGTGATGTGGGACGAGCGCCTTACCACGGCATCAGCAGAGCGAACATTGATGGAAACAGGAATACGAAGAGAGAACCGCAAGCAGTACGTGGATCAGATTGCGGCTGTTTTTATATTGCAGGGATTTTTGGATTCGCTTGCGATGCAGAAGGACCCGGACGAGGGAGAAGAAGTGTATGAGTAGTGAGAAACTGGTTTTTACGTATGAAGATAGTGATGAACAGGTAGAGTTTTATATTCTTGAGCAGACGAAGCTGAATGGTAATACTTATTTATTGGTTGCGGATTCAGAAGATGATGATGCCGAATGCCTGATACTGAAGGATACAAGTGCGCCTGAAGACGAAGACAGTGTATACGAGATTACAGAGGATGAAGTAGAACTCGAAGCTGTACTGAAAGTGTTTGAAGAATTACTGGAGGATGTGGATATCGAGATGTAACAGCACACCGTGCACCAGAATTTGGTGTATCGACTCTTTATTTTACGATATAGATGTACGGAAAGATACATAAAAATATATGGAGGTGTGACGTTGAAACGAACAAGCAATTCTAAATTGAAAATCATTCCGCTTGGAGGTTTGGAGAAGATCGGAATGAATATTACTGCCTTCGAATATGAAGACAGTATTATTGTTGTGGACTGCGGTCTTTCATTTCCGGAAGATGATATGCTGGGGATTGATCTGGTAATTCCGGATATTTCTTATTTGAAGAGTAATATTGAGAAGGTGAAGGGATTTGTGATCACCCATGGGCATGAGGACCATATAGGAGCTCTTCCTTATGTACTGAAGGAGATGAATCTGCCGATTTATACAACGAAACTTACAATGGGTATTATTGAAAAGAAACTGGCTGAGCATAATCTGCTTCGTTCTACCAGACGAAAAGTGGTACGTCATGGACAGTCGATCAATCTTGGACAGTTTCGTATAGAATTTATTAAGACAAATCATAGTATTCAGGATGCATCTGCTCTTGCAATTTATTCACCTGCAGGAATCGTGGTGCATACCGGAGACTTTAAAGTAGATTACACACCGGTATTTGGTGATGCCATCGATCTGCAGAGATTTGCAGAGATCGGCAAGAAAGGTGTACTGGCGCTGATGTCAGACAGTACGAATGCAGAGAGACCCGGATTCACACAGTCTGAGCGTACTGTTGGAGCAACATTTGACAGGATTTTCTCAGAACACAGAAATACGAGAATCATCATTGCTACGTTTGCTTCCAATGTAGATCGTGTGCAGCAGATCATCAACTCTTCTTATAAATATGGAAGAAAGGTTATTGTGGAAGGACGAAGCATGGTGAATATCATTTCCGTTGCGTCAGAACTTGGTTATCTGAACGTTCCGGAGAATACCCTGATTGATGTTGACCAGCTGAAAAATTATCCGGCAGAGAAGACAACGATCATTACGACCGGAAGTCAGGGTGAATCCATGGCAGCACTTTCCAGAATGTCTGCAGACATTCATAAGAAGATTACGATCATGCCGGGAGATACGATCATTTTCAGTTCGAATCCGATTCCGGGTAATGAGAAAGCAGTTTCTCATGTAATCAACGAACTATCTGCAAAGGGTGCAGACGTTATTTTCCAGGATGCACATGTATCAGGACATGCCTGTCAGGAAGAATTAAAGCTGATCTATTCTCTTGTGAAACCGAAGTATGCAATACCGGTGCACGGTGAATACCGCCACTTAAAAGCGAATGCAAATCTTGCAAAATCGCTCGGAATACCGAAAGAGAATGTATTCATTCTGAAATCCGGAGATGTGCTTGCACTGGATGAAAACAGCGCAGAAATCGTTGATAAAGTTCATACAGGTGAAATTCTGGTAGATGGACTTGGAGTCGGCGATGTAGGTAATATTGTTCTTCGCGACCGTCAGCATCTGGCGGAAGATGGAATCTTGATCGTGGTACTCACATTGGAAAAAGGAACGAATCAACTTCTTGCAGGACCGGATATTGTTTCACGCGGATTCGTATACGTGAGAGAATCGGAGGGACTGATGGAGGAAGCAAGAAATGTTCTGACCGATGCGGTGGAACGTTGTCTGATGAGCAGACATGCAGACTGGAGCAAGATCAAGCTTGTGATCCGCGATACGATGAACGATTTTATCTGGAAGAGAACCAAGAGAAAACCGATGATCTTACCGATCATTATGGATGTATAGAAGATAACAGATGCCCCGCAGGCGCTGCGGGGCATCTGCATTAATAGAAAAGAGAGAAAGAAATGATAGTAGAAGAACGTCTGGTGACATATTTACATTCTCTGGAAACGGAGAACAGTAAAGTCCTAGAGGAAATCGAACAAGAGGCACTTGCAGACGGAGTACCGATCATACGCAAAGAAATGCAGAGCTTTCTGAAGGTTCTTCTTGCAATCAAGCGTCCGAAGAGAATCTTAGAAGTGGGAACTGCTGTCGGTTTTTCCGCAATATTGATGAGCGAGTACGCTCCTTTTGATTGTACGATCGATACGATAGAGAATTACGAGAAAAGAATTCCCATTGCAAGAGAGAATTTTATACGGGCGGGAAAGGAAGAAAAAATCACGCTGATCGAAGGCGATGCGATTCAGGTTCTTAAGAAGCTGGACGGGCCTTATGACTTTGTGTTCATGGACGCCGCTAAAGGACAATATATTGCATACCTTCCGGAAGTACTTCGTATTTTGAATGCAGAGGGCGTTCTTGTATCAGATAATGTACTTCAGGATGGTGACATTATTGAATCCCGTTTTGCTGTGGAGAGGCGGGACCGCACCATTCACAGCAGGATGCGGGAATATTTGTATACACTGAAGCACCATCCGGAGCTGGAGACATCGATTATTCCGCTGGGAGACGGTACGGCCGTCAGCGTTAAGAAAAATAAAGAGAGGGAAAGATAAATGGCACGACATCCTGAATTATTGATTCCGGCCAGCAGCCTGGAAGTTTTAAAAACAGCAGTCATTTTTGGTGCAGATGCTGTCTATATAGGAGGGGAGGCGTTCGGACTTAGAGCAAAGGCAAAGAATTTCTCCCTGGAAGATATGAAGGAAGGAATTGCGTTCGCACATGAACATGATGTAAAAGTATATGTTACTGCAAATATTCTTGCGCATAATTATGATCTGGACGGAGTGCGTGCTTATTTTAAGGAGTTAAAAGAAATTAAGCCGGATGCACTTATTATCGCTGATCCGGGCGTGTTTGAAATTGCGAAGGAAGTGTGCCCGGAGATTGAACGGCATATCAGTACGCAGGCAAATAATACAAACTATGCGACGTATTTGTTTTGGCACAGACAGGGAGCAAGTCGCGTGGTTTCGGCACGTGAATTGTCTCTCCGTGAAATCAAAGAGATTAGGGAGCATATACCGGATGATCTGGAAATTGAGACCTTTGTACACGGCGCAATGTGCATTTCTTATTCCGGAAGATGTCTTCTCAGTAATTATTTTACGGGGCGTGACGCCAACCATGGCGCCTGCACGCATCCCTGCAGATGGAAATATGCGGTTGTAGAAGAGACAAGACCGGGAGAATACATGCCGGTGTATGAAAATGAACGGGGAACCTATATTTTCAATTCCAAGGATCTTTGTATGATTGAACATATTCCGGAGCTTATCGATGCAGGGATTGACAGCTTTAAGATTGAAGGAAGAATGAAAACCGCACTTTACGTGGCGACAGTTGCCAGAACCTACAGGAAGGCGATCGATGATTTCCGGAAGAATCCGAAGATTTATGAACAGAACATGCCATGGTATCTGGAACAGATTGTCGGATGCACCTACAGACAGTTTACGACGGGATTCTTTTTCGGAAAACCGGGAGATGAGTCACAGATTTACGATAGCAATACGTATTTAAGGGATTATACGTATCTGGGAATGGTCGGAGAAGTTCGTGAAGGAATGGTCAGGATCGAGCAAAGGAATAAATTCAGTGTGGGTGAAACGATTGAGATCATGAAACCCGACGGACGTAATCTGGAAGTCACTGTAGAGCGCATTGTAAATGAAGATGGAGAAGAACAGGAAAGTGCACCGCATCCGAAACAGGTGCTCTTCGTGAAGCTTACAGGAGAGGCAGAGCAATATGACATTTTGAGAAGAAAAGAACCGGAAATGGATCCGGAATCATAAAGTGGATATGTAGCAGGAGGACTTCGGTCCTCCTTTTTGTCTGCCAAATGTACGGCAAGACGACGGATGGAACATTTGGTTTTGATACATTTTAAAAATAGGGACGCAGTTTTTCGATAGCGCTTTTTTCGATTCTTGAAACATACGACCTTGATATACCGAGATACCTTGCGATTTCTTTTTGCGTATATTCTTCGCCCTGATATAACCCATAACGCATTTTGAGAACAAGTTTCTCTCTAGGAGTGAGAGCAGATTCTAATTTGTTGTAAAGAAGCTGTATATCATCTTTTTCGGAAATTAAGGAGCAGACATCTTCTTCTTCCGATTCTATTATATCGAAAATCTGTATTTCATTCCCCTCCCGGTCACATCCGACCGGTTCGTAAAGCGAGACTTCTCTGGATGTCTTACGTTTACTTCGAAGCAGCATCAGAATTTCATTTTGAATACAACGGCAGGCGTAGGTGGCAAGTCTTGCGTTCTTCTGAGGATTAAAGGTCCTTACGGCTTTGATAAGTCCGATGGTTCCAATCGAAATCAAATCTTCCGGATCATCATCTAAGTATTGATATTTTTTCATGACATGTGCGACGAGCCGGAGATTACGTTCGATTAAGATGTGCCCGGAATTTAAGTCCCCTTCTGCATATTTCTGAAGGTAACAGGATTCTTCTTCGGCAGTGAGAGGCGGAGGAAATGATTTCAAAAGAACTACCTCAAAGAGTTGTTATTATAGTTTATGCATTTTAGAACTTATGGGTGCTTTTCTACAGAAAATTATTATAGCCTCATTTTTTCTTTGAAGAGTACATTGACAAATCAAGTGTTTTCGGATATGATGTGAATACATTTTCTAAAGGATATCGGTTTTCTTTTAGCAAATCATGATGACATTCGTCATACTATTTTTCAGATCAGAACAATTCTGCACTTTTACCGACAGGTAAAGGAGTAATCATTATGGCATTTTATACAATACTATCTGCGTCCATTCAAGGATTAGGAGTAGAGATGATACAGGTGGAAGCCGATGTGAGCAGCGGACTCCCGGTTTTTCACATGGTGGGTTTTTTATCTTCGGAAGTGAAAGAGGCATCAGAACGTGTGAGGACGGCATTAAGAAATACCGGGTTTATGATTCCGGCAAGGAAGGTGGTGGTAAACTTATCACCTGCCTGTGTGAAGAAAAGAGGAACGGCTTTTGACCTTCCCATCGCGGTTGCGATTCTTGCAGCGCTTCAGATCCTGCCGGAAGAACGGTTAAAAAATACCCTTGTTATCGGGGAACTTGGTCTTGATGGGCGTATCCGCAGAACCGAAGGTATTCTTGCAATTGTCGCTGAAGCGAAAGATATGGGGATAGAAACCTGCATTCTTCCGGCGGAGAATATGGCAGAAGCAGTGCTGATTGAAGAAATCCATCTTCTGGGAGTGGATACGCTTGAAGAAGTGTGTGAATGGGCAAAGGGGCGTGATGCCGGAGTGACTGAAAAAGACGTAAGAACAGAAAGGATACATGAAAAAAGTGAAAAGGACATAGATTATAGTGATATTCGGGGACAGGAGATCATGAAAAGAGCGACACTTGTTGCCGTTGCCGGAAATCACAATCTTCTTTATATTGGACCTCCCGGAGCGGGAAAAACGATGATGGCTAAAAGAATTCCAACGATTCTTCCGGGAATGAGCCGCAAAGAAAGCCTGGATATTACAAGGATCTACAGCGTGACGGGTAGAATTCAGGGAGAAAACCCGCTGATCGTAAAACGCCCGTTTCGGGAAGTCCATCATTCAGTGACGCGCTCGGCTCTGGTGGGAGGTGGGATCATTCCAACTCCGGGAGAAGTGACGCTGGCACATGGTGGTGTCTTATTTCTGGATGAACTTCCGGAATTTTCCCGCGCGGCGCTGGAAGCATTAAGACAGCCTCTGGAAGAAAAATGTGTTCATATTGCAAGGCGTCAGGGGTCTTACTGTTTCCCGGCTGATTTTATGTTGGTTGCGGCGATGAATCCCTGTCCCTGCGGATATTATCCTGATCTTGATAAATGTAGCTGCACCTTAACGCAGGTTCAGAAATATATGGGGAAAATAAGCCAGCCGTTTCTGGATCGCCTGGATGTATGCGTGGAAGCGGCCAAGGTGGAGTATGATGCACTTGTAGGAGAATCGCAGGAATCTTCTTCGAAAATGATGAGAAAGAAAGTAGAAGAGGCAAGAAAGATTCAGGAAAAACGTTTTGAAGGAAAAGAAATTCGGACAAATTCCCAGATGAGTAAAGAGGAATTGGATGAATTCTGCCGGTTGACTCCCAGTGGGGGCAAATTGATGCGTCAGGCCTACGAGGTTATGCGCCTCACGGCAAGAAGCTATCATAAAATACTGAAAGTGGCGCGTACAATTGCGGATTTGGAAGGCTCGGATCAGATTGAAGAAGAGCATGTAAAAGAAGCAGTCGGCTACCGGATGATCGATAAAAAATACTGGGGATATTAGAGGAGGGGATACAATGGAGAAGTGGTATGAATACTGGCTGGACGCGACAAAAGAGATTTCATCTGGAAGAAAACGCAGATGGAAAGAACAGGGAATATCTGCAGAAATGTTATATAATATAGAAGAAATCGGTGAAAAGGAGCGGTTTCTTGCGGGAATCACAGATGCGGAAGAATTAAGTATCAAAGAAAGCAGGAAAAGAAAGAACTGGAAAGATGAATTTGAAAAAATGAAGGAAAAAGGAATTCGAATGATTTCCTGGGATAGTAAGGAGTATCCTGCGCGGCTTGGAAGCCTCGGTGGAATGCCTTACGGACTCTATGTAAAGGGAAAGCTTCCGGAAGAAGATAAGGTAAGTATTGCGATTGTGGGGGCCAGAAGGTGCAGTGCCTATGGAGAGAAAATGACGCTTCAGTATGCCGGGAAGCTTGCAGAAGCAGGTGCGCTGATTATCAGTGGAATGGCTCTTGGAATTGACGGCGCGGCGCACCGTGGAGCGATGAATGTAGGGGGAGATACCTTTGCCGTCCTTGGATGCGGGGCAGATATTTGTTACCCGAAAGAGCATATGGGGCTATATCGTGATCTGGGGAATAAAGGGGGAATCCTGTCTGAATATCCGCCCGGAACGCCGCCTCTTTCCATGAATTTTCCTGCAAGAAACCGTCTGATCAGTGGGCTTGCCGATGTGGTACTTGTGATGGAAGCAAAAGAAAAAAGCGGCTCTCTCATAACAGCAGACATGGCTCTTGAACAGGGAAGGGATATTTATGCGCTTCCCGGACCCGCAGACAGTGTTCTGAGTAAGGGATGCAACCGCCTTATTTCCCAGGGCGCAGGGATCCTTCTTTCCCCGGAAGAACTCTGCGATCAGCTTCAGCTTTTGAGCGTGGAAAAGGAGAAGGGAAACGGTCAAAATGGAGATAAAAATAAAATAATGCTTGAAACAGAGGAGGATTTGGTGTATAGTAAGCTCGATTTGTTCCCGCGAAGCCGAGAAGAACTTAGGCAGCTTACAGGCCTTGATCCCGAGAAGCTGTCAAGGATTCTGATCTCGCTTGAATTAAAGGGATACATTTCAGAACGTTCGAAAAATTATTATTTCAGACGAATATAGAATGAAGTAACAGTCATGGAGGAGTATTATGGCACGTTATCTCGTGATAGTGGAATCACCTACAAAAGTGAAAACCATTAAGAAGTTCCTTGGCAGCAACTATGTGGTGGTTGCGTCTAACGGGCATGTAAGAGACTTACCGAAGAGTCAGATGGGAGTGGATATCGAGCACGATTTTGAACCCAAATATATAACGATCAGAGGAAAGGGAGAAATCCTGGCGAACCTTCGCAAGGAAGTAAAGAAAGCAGATAAGATCTATCTTGCAACTGACCCTGACCGTGAAGGAGAAGCGATTTCCTGGCATTTGATGAAGGCATTAAAGCTGGAAGACAAGAAAGTGTACCGTATCAGCTTTAATGAGATTACGAAGAGCGCAGTGAAGGCGTCTTTAAAAAATGCAAGAGAGATTGACATGGATTTGGTCGATGCGCAGCAGGCAAGGCGAGTGCTTGACCGCATTGTCGGTTATAAGATCAGTCCGCTTCTGTGGGCAAAAGTCAAAAGAGGGCTCAGCGCAGGTCGTGTACAGTCGGTAGCACTTCGCATTATTGCTGACCGGGAGGAGGAGATCAATTCCTTTATTCCGGAAGAATACTGGACATTGGATGCGGTTTTGTCCGTGAAAGGTGAAAAGAAACCGCTTGCGGCTAAGTTCTACGGAACAAAAGATGAGAAATTAACGATCCATAATGAGAATGAGCTGAATGAAATCCTTGATAATCTTGAAGGGGCAAGCTATGAAGTGATTGACGTGAAAAAAGGAGAACGAAGCAAGAAGGCTCCGCTTCCTTTTACCACCAGTACTTTGCAGCAGGAAGCATCCAAGACCCTGAATTTTGCAACATCAAAGACAATGAGAATTGCACAGCAGCTGTACGAAGGTGTTGACATCAAAGGAAGCGGCACGACAGGTCTTATCACCTATCTGCGTACGGATTCAACACGTATATCCGAGGAAGCGGATGTAAGTGCAAAGGCATATATCGGGGAAGTATACGGAGAGCAGTTCGTGGCTGAGAGCAAAGAAACGAAAAAGTCTGATTCGAAGAATATCCAGGATGCGCATGAAGCGATTCGTCCTTCTGATGTGACACGTACACCGGCATCTGTGAAAGATTCTCTGTCAAGAGATCAGTTCCGGCTTTACCAGCTGATCTGGAAGCGTTTTGTGGCAAGCCGTATGCAGCCGGCAAAATATGAGACAACTTCCATAAAGATTGGAGCTAGGGATTACAGATTTACTGTAGCAGCATCAAAAGTTGTATTTGAAGGTTTCCGTCTTGTTTATGTGGAATCTGACGAGGAAAAGGAAGAAAGCAATGTTCTTGTAAAAGGTATTGATCTGAATTCACAGCTCACAAAAGAAGCGTTTGACTATAAACAGCATTTTACACAGCCGCCGGCACATTATACAGAAGCAGCCCTTGTAAAGACGCTGGAAGAACTGGGTATAGGACGGCCGAGTACTTATGCGCCTACGATTTCAACGATCATATCAAGAAGATATGTGGCTAAGGAAAATAAGAACCTGTACATGACAGAGCTTGGTGAAGTTGTCAATAATATGATGAAGCAGTCATTTGAAAGTATTGTCGATGTGAACTTTACGGCAAATATGGAAGGACTTCTGGACATGATCGCAGAAGGAAAAGTAGAGTGGAAGTCGGTCATCCGTAATTTTTACCCGGATCTGGAAGAAGCGGTCGAGAAAGCAGAAAAAGAGCTGGAAACAGTTAAAATCGAAGATGAAGTCACGGATGTCATATGTGAAGAATGCGGACGGAATATGGTTATCAAATACGGCCCGCACGGAAAGTTTCTCGCATGTCCGGGATTCCCTGAATGTAAGAATACCAAACCTTACCTGGAGAAGATTGGCGTTCCATGTCCGAAGTGCGGCAAGGATATTGTACTTCGCAAGACGAAAAAGGGAAGAAAATACTTTGGATGTGAAAATAATCCGGAGTGTGATTTTATGTCATGGCAGAAACCTTCTACAGAAAAATGTCCGAAGTGCGGAAGTTATATGGTAGAAAAAGGGAATAAACTAGTTTGCGGCGATGAACATTGCGGTTTTGTAAAAAATAAATAGGAAATTCATTGAGTTATTGTAAATTGTATGATAATATATTTTTGCGCACAAATCTTTTATAATTTGTGTGTGAAATTTCTACAATAGGCATTTCAAAGTGAAAAGCCTGTAGTGCAAGACTTTATGGAGGATAAAATGAGCGTACAGTTATTGGATAAAACAAGAAAGATAAACAAACTGCTGCACAATAATAATTCTAGCAAAGTAGTTTTTAATGATATCTGTGAGGTACTTACAGATATTTTAAGATCGAATGTACTTGTAGTCAGCAGGAAGGGGAAAGTACTGGGAGTAAGTATCTGCCCGGGGGTTCCGGAAATCAAAGAACTTCTGATGGGAGAAGTTGGCGGACATATCGATGAGATGCTGAACGAACGACTGCTTAACATACTGTCAACGAAGGAGAATGTGAATCTTCAGACACTGGGATTTACTCCTGAGAATGTAAAGGGATATCAGGCAATCATAACTCCGATTGAAATTGCAGGAGAGAGGCTGGGAAGTCTGTTCATTTATAAAAAAGATGCATTATATGAGATTGATGATATTATTCTCAGTGAATACGGAACTACAGTGGTAGGTCTTGAGATGCTTCGTTCTGTAAATGAAGAAAGCGCAGAAGAGACAAGGAAGGAACAGATTGTACAGTCAGCAATCAGTACATTATCTTTCTCTGAGCTTGAGGCGATCATTCATATTTTTGATGAACTTGACGGTATGGAAGGAATCCTGGTCGCAAGCAAGATCGCAGACAGAGTTGGAATTACCCGTTCCGTAATTGTAAACGCACTTCGTAAGTTTGAAAGTGCGGGAGTCATTGAATCCAGATCCTCAGGTATGAAGGGAACTTATATTAAAGTTGTAAATGATTACGTGTTTAAAGAACTGGAAAAAATTAAAAAAGAGAAAATGAAATAAAACAGAAGAGAAGGGTATCAGGAGGCTGATACCCTTTTTTTGAAGGAGGAATAGAACGATGTACGACGGAGACAGAGCGGTCATTTCGATGATTCACAATTACCTGGAAGACCAGAGTATTGATGATACAGTATACAAATGTACTGTGATTGAATATCAGAAAGAGATGGAACAGCTTCATCTTAGAATGAGTACGGGAGAAATTACGGATATTTCTCTGGATGCAGTGTACGAATGCAGAATCCAGACGATCAAAGGAGAGGCCGTGTGTAAAGGTGTGATCAAGGAAAGATACGAGAACCGTGCCGGTATGATTCTCATTTTCCAGATCGCAAACGGCTTTTATGAAATAAATATAAAGTAATTATAAAATTAAAAAAGGTATGTTGACAAATAATAGTCGTAGTGCTATTTTATATCTAGACAGTTTTTAGCACTCGAATTTAATGAGTGCTAACAAATATATAGAAATCAAGGAGGAATTACAATGAGATTAGAACCTTTAGGTGACAGAGTTGTATTAAAACAGTTAGTAGCAGAAGAGACTACAAAGTCAGGTATCGTTTTACCGGGACAGTCCAAAGAGAAACCGCAGCAGGCAGAAGTAATCGCTGTAGGACCGGGCGGAATGGTTGACGGTAAGGAAGTAACGATGAATGTGAAAGTCGGCGATCAGGTTATCTATTCTAAATATTCCGGAACAGAAGTAGAACTGGATGATGTGGAATATATCATTGTAAAGCAGAATGATATTCTTGCAGTAATTAAATAATAATTAGCCGTATCAGTCCGAAAGGACAGAAATTATAAAACAGGAGTGATTAAAGATGGCAAAGGAAATTAAATTTGGCGCTGAAGCCAGAAAAGCATTAGAAGCAGGTGTGAATCAGCTTGCTGATACAGTAAGAGTAACATTAGGACCGAAAGGAAGAAACGTTGTACTTGACAAATCCTTCGGAGCTCCGCTTATTACAAACGATGGTGTTACTATTGCGAAAGAGATTGAACTGGAAGACGCATTTGAGAACATGGGCGCACAGCTGATCCGTGAAGTTGCTTCCAAGACGAACGATGTAGCCGGTGACGGAACCACAACAGCGACCGTACTTGCACAGGCTATGGTGAACGAAGGAATGAAGAATCTTGCAGCAGGAGCAAATCCGATTGTTCTTCGTAAAGGTATGAAGAAGGCAACTGACTGTGCTGTAGAAGCAATTCAGAAGATGAGCAGCAAAGTTAACGGAAGAGATCAGATCGCAAGAGTAGCAGCTATTTCAGCAGGTGATGACGAAGTTGGAGAGATGGTAGCAAGCGCTATGGAGAAAGTTTCCAATGACGGTGTTATCACAATTGAAGAATCAAAGACCATGAAGACAGAGCTGGATCTTGTAGAAGGTATGCAGTTTGACCGTGGATATATTTCAGCATATATGTGCACAGACATGGAAAAGATGGAAGCAAACCTTGACAATCCATACATCCTGATTACAGATAAGAAGATTTCTAATATTCAGGAAATCCTTCCGCTGCTGGAACAGATTGTTCAGTCAGGCGCTAAACTTCTTATTATCGCTGAAGATATCGAAGGAGAAGCTCTTACTACATTGATCGTTAACAAACTGCGCGGAACATTCAACGTTGTAGCTGTGAAAGCTCCGGGATACGGCGACAGAAGAAAAGCTATGCTGGAAGACATCGCTATCTTAACAGGCGGACAGGTAATTTCTGAAGAACTTGGACTGGATCTTAAAGAAGTAACTATGGATCAGCTTGGACGCGCTAAATCTGTAAAAGTACAGAAAGAAAATACAGTTATCGTTGATGGCTTTGGAAGCAAAGATGCAATCGATGCAAGAATCGGACAGATCAAAGCTCAGATCGAAGAGACAACTTCTGATTTCGATAGAGAAAAATTGCAGGAAAGACTTGCAAAACTTGCAGGCGGTGTTGCTGTAATCCGTGTTGGTGCAGCTACTGAGACCGAGATGAAAGAAGCTAAACTTCGTATGGAAGATGCACTTGCAGCTACCAGAGCAGCAGTAGAAGAAGGAATTATCGCAGGAGGCGGATCTGCATACATCCACGCATCCAAAGAAGTTGCGAAACTTGCTGAAACTCTTACAGGTGATGAAAAGACAGGAGCAAATGTTGTTCTTAAAGCACTGGAAGCACCACTTTTCCACATTTCGGCAAATGCAGGTCTTGAAGGCGCTGTTATTATCAACAAAGTAAGAGAAGCTGAACCTGGAAATGGATTCGATGCATATACAGAAGAATATGTAGATATGGTAAAAGCAGGTATTCTTGATCCCGCTAAGGTTACAAGAAGTGCGCTTCAGAATGCTACAAGCGTTGCATCTACTCTTCTTACAACAGAATCTGTTGTTGCAAATATTAAAGAAGATGTTCCACCGATGCCGGCCGGCGGCGCAGGCGGAATGGGCATGATGTAAAATCTGCTGTTTAGATAAGCCATTTTTGAAAACTCCTCATAAAGAGGAGTTTTCTTTTTGGGTAAAAGGTGCTACAATGATAGAAATATAAAAATTATGGAGGTATGACATGGGTGATTTATATACCGAACAGCTTGTGAAGAGAACTACTCTTGCAAGTACAGTCATTAAGAAGGCAGCATTGATTCTGCTTACAGTTGCTTCATTCGGATTTATGATGATTATTCCGATTGCGATTATCGCACCGATCATCATGATTTGTCTGGATGTTTTCCTGTTCCGCAGTATGGATGTGGAGTTCGAGTATCTTTTTATCAATGGTGCACTGGACATCGATAAGATTATGGCAAAGTCAAAAAGAAAGAAAGTATTCGAGATGGAGCTGAATGATATGGAACTGATCGCAAAGTCAGGTTCTGCAGAATTAAGACCTTATCAGGGACTTAAGGCAGTAGACTATAGCTCAGGAAGTCAGGATTCAAAGCACTATGAAATGGTGGTTGTGAAAAAAGGGGAAAAGAAGCGAGTAGTGATTGATCCGAATGATGAGATCCTGAACGGAATGAAGATGCTTGCCCCGAGAAAAGTTTTTATTTAGGGTTGACACAGGCGTTAAATATATTGTATGATAGCAGGTAAATTACAACAAAAGAAGTGAAAGAGAGGAAAAAAAGATCATGGGAAAGATTATCGGTGAAGGAATTACATTTGATGATGTACTCTTAGTACCGTCGTATTCAGAAGTGATTCCTAATCAGGTCGATTTGTCAACCTATCTGACAAAGAAAATTAAGCTGAACATACCAATCATGAGTGCCGGAATGGACACGGTTACAGAACATAGAATGGCGATTGCGATGGCACGTCAGGGTGGAATCGGTATTATTCATAAGAATATGTCGATTGAACAGCAGGCAGAAGAGGTAGACAAAGTGAAGAGGTCTGAATACGGAGTAATCACAGATCCGTTTTATCTCTCACCGGAACATACACTTGCTGATGCGAATGAACTTATGGCAAAATTCCGGATTTCCGGTGTTCCGATCACAGAAGGAAGAAAACTGGTAGGTATCATCACCAACCGTGATTTAAAGTTTGAAGAAGATTTTTCAAAGAAGATTAAAGAATCTATGACATCAGAAGGTCTTATCACAGCTCCGGAAGGAATTACTCTGGAAGAAGCGAAGAAGATTCTTGCAAAAGCACGTAAGGAGAAGCTCCCGATCGTTGATAAAGACTTTAATCTGAAAGGTCTTATCACAATTAAAGATATTGAGAAGACAATAAAATATCCTCTTTCAGCAAAAGATGAAAAGGGACGTCTTCTTTGCGGAGCCGCAATCGGTATTACGGCAAATTGCCTGGAAAGAGCAGAAGCACTCGTGAAGGCTCATGTTGATGCGGTTGTTCTGGATTCCGCACACGGACATTCAGCGAACGTTATCCGCACAGTTAAGATGATCAAAGAAGCTTTTCCGGATCTGCAGGTGATCGCAGGTAATGTTGCTACCGGAGATGCCGTAAGAGCACTCATTGAGGCAGGAGCTGATGCTGTCAAAGTCGGTATCGGACCTGGTTCTATCTGTACAACACGTGTCGTGGCAGGTATTGGTGTACCGCAGATCACAGCTGTTATGGATTGCTATGAAGCTGCGAAAGAATACGGAATTCCGATCATTGCCGATGGTGGTATCAAGTATTCAGGAGATATGACAAAGGCTATCGCAGCAGGTGCGAACGTATGTATGATGGGAAGTATCTTTGCAGGATGTGACGAGAGCCCGGGAACTTTCGAATTATTCCAAGGAAGAAAGTACAAAGTATACCGTGGTATGGGTTCAATCGCAGCAATGGAGAACGGAAGCAAAGACAGATATTTCCAGACAGATGCTAAGAAACTGGTCCCGGAAGGTGTAGAAGGACGAGTTGCTTACAAAGGATCTGTTGAAGATACCGTATTCCAGCTTATGGGTGGTCTCCGCTCAGGTATGGGATATTGTGGATCGAAAGATATTGAGACATTGAAGGAAACAGGAAGATTCGTGAAGATTTCTTCTGCTTCATTGAAAGAAAGTCATCCACATGACATCCATATTACAAAAGAAGCTCCGAACTACAGTGTAGATGAATAGAGAATGAAAGAGGATGCCTTAGCAGTATTTGCCGAGGCATCTTTTTTTAAGAAAAAAATAATGAAATATTCAGCCTTTCTCCAAAAGGATGTGATAAAGTAAAATCGTAAATACGTGCAGATGAAGGTGGAAAGAACATGTTTAGAAGAAGACGAAGAAGGAAAAGGCGTTTGAATAGAAGTGCCGGAGGCCGAAACCAAGGATATACAAGGAAACAGCAGGTCAGGCTTTTCAGACATTTGAAATGGGGAGCTATTTTCCTTATCGTACTCATTCTGATACTTTTGTTCATGAAAATAACCGGTACTCGATTATTTGGTATCGGAAAATATAAAGAACTGGATGATTCAAAAATTGAAGCGACAAAGCCGGACATCGATGTGGAACTTTTGACTGTGAATGAATATTCAAGACCCGGAACAAACACCGGGGAAATCAAGGGAATCGTGATTCATTACACAGCAAATCCCGGAGCAACGGCGATGCAGAACCGGAATTATTTTGAAGGGCTGAAGGATACTCATCTCACGAAGGCCAGTAGTCATTTCATCGTGGGACTGGAGGGGGAAATCATACAGTGTGTACCTACCTGGGAAGTGGCATATGCATCGAATGATCGTAATATAGATACGGTTTCTATTGAATGCTGTCATCCGGATGAAACCGGGAAGTTTAACGAGGCGACCTATCGCAAGATGGTACAGCTCACCGCGTGGCTATGTGAGAAATTTAGTCTGGATGAAAATGATGTAATCCGTCATTATGATGTAACGGGGAAGAATTGCCCAAAATATTTTGTGGAAAATGAAGATGCCTGGGAACAGTTTAAAGAAGATGTGAAGAGCGCTCTTGAGGAAGGCTAGGGTTTTATGTTATACTGAAACAATAAACTTATGCCAAGGCATAGGAGACGCGAAATGAGGAAGAAGAATGAAGAATTTTGATGAAAAGAATCTGGGGTACAATATTGTATTGATTGGATTTATGGGAGCCGGAAAAAGTACGGTTTCAGCGTATCTGAACAGCCGGTACAACATGGAAGTCATTGAGATGGACCAGGTGATATCTGACCGCGAGAAGATGACGATATCGGATATTTTCGCTGTGCACGGAGAGGAATATTTTAGAAATTTGGAGACGAATCTTTTGATCGAAATGCAGTCCCAGACGAACAAAGTGATTTCCTGCGGCGGTGGTGTTGCCATGAGGGAATGTAATGTAGCAGAAATGAAGAAGAATGGCCGTGTTGTACTGCTTAAAGCAGCCCCTGAGACGATTCTGGAACGCGTAAAGGACAGTAATGAACGCCCGCTCTTAAATGGCCATAAGGATGTCACTTATATCAGCAATCTGATGGAAGTAAGAAGACCGAAGTATGAAGCTGCTGCAGATATTATGATTGATACTGACCAGAAGAATGTTGCAGAAATTTGTGAAGAAATCATGCAAAAACTTAAGGAAATGGATGAAAAAGATGTTTAAAATGTTCTATCCGGATGCCTATGCGGCATCCACCTATGTGATTGATTTTGAAAAATTATATGAACGAGGAATCAGGGGGCTTATTTTTGATATCGATAATACTCTGGTGCCTCACGGAGCACCGGCTGATGCGCGCTCAATAGAGTTGTTTGAAAAACTTAGAAATATCGGCTTTGATACCTGCCTGATTTCGAACAATCAGGAACCGAGGGTGAAGCCATTTGCGGAAAAAGTAGGCAGTAAATACGTTTTTAATGCGCATAAACCTTCCACAAAGAATTATAAAAAAGCCATGGAACTGATGGATACGAAGAAAGATGCGACAGTTTTTATCGGAGATCAGTTATTTACGGATGTCTGGGGAGCGAAAAGAACCGGAATAGAGAGTATTCTTGTGAAACCGCTCCACCCGAAAGAAGAGATTCAGATTGTTTTGAAGCGTTATCTTGAAAGAATTGTGCTTTATTTTTATGAAAAAGATAAAAATAATAGATAATAAGTATGGAAGAGTCCCGAAATCGAGACTCTTTTATTTTTGTAAATAGAAATATAGATATAATACATGATTATGATAGTATTTTTCTATATTATGTGTTATTGTAAAAATAAAAGGAGAAAGGTGGTAGGGTTTATGAATTTAAATCAGCTTTACTATTTTGCAACTTTGGCGCGGGTGGAGCATTATACGAAAGCCGCTGAAATGCTTTCCATCACTCAGCCGAGTCTAAGCCATGCCATCAGTGTGCTGGAACAAGAACTGGGAACCAGTCTTTTTGAAAAGCGCGGAAGAAATGTTGCACTGACAAAGTACGGAAAGGTATTTTTGGAGTATGTAAATGAGTCTCTTGCAATTCTTGATTCAGGTGTGAAAAAGATGAGGTCGTTCACAAGTGAAACGAGTGGAATAATTGATTTAGCGTACATTTATACACTTGGCAGTGTTTTTGTACCACAACTGGTAGGAGAGTTTTTGAAAAGACATGAAGATTGGAATATTGAATTCCATTTTTATGTGGGAAGTACATCAGAGATCATTAAAGGGCTGAAAGAAGAAAAGTATGATATTGCGTTTTGCTCAAGTTCTGAGGATGAGCCGGAGATTGTTTTTTGGCCAATCGGGAAAGAAAAACTTGTGGTAGTTGTACCAAAAGATCATGAACTTGCAGGGAGAAGGGCGGTAGCGCTTAGTGAAACTCTTAAGTATCCGCACATTTGTTTTCCTAAATCCTGTGGTCTCAGGATCATTACAGACGAACTGTTGGAAAAAGCGGGGGGAAAACCGGTGATTGCCTACGAGATAGAGGAGGACAATTCCATGGCAGGTCTTGTGGCAGCGGGATTCGGTATTGCTATCATGCCGCAGACACCGCTCCTTAACGGACTTGCTGTGGATGTGCTTGAAATAAAAGAGCCGTCTTATGAGCGTCTGATCTATATGGCTATGATGAAGAATAAGTTTCAGATTCCAATCGTAAAATATTTTGTAGAATATGTGGAGGAGACTTTGGTTGCCCAATCGAAGGAACTGTGATATATTGGTTGGGACAGGAGGAACGAACATGAATTCATTGAAAATCAGAAACGTGACCATCGGAGAGGGAGTTCCGAAAATTTGTGTACCGATTGTTGGGATGACCAGAGAAGATATCTTATGTGAAGCAGGAAAAATTGCAGACAGTTCGGCAGATATTGTGGAGTGGCGGGCAGACTGGTACGAAGATGTATTTAATCCGGAAGAGTCAGTCGGTGTTTTGAAGGAGCTTCGCGGGATACTGAAAGAGATGCCGATCCTTTTTACATTTCGAACAGCCAGAGAAGGAGGAGAAAAAGAGATTGCGCCGGAGGACTATGCTTCGCTTAATCTCAAAGCTGCCGAGTCCGGATGTGCAGATCTCATTGATGTAGAAGCATTTACAGGTGATGAGATCGTGGAAAAGATGATCGAGGGTATCCATAAGTGCGGCGCAAAAGTAATCGCTTCGAATCATGATTTTGAGAAAACACCAGGAAGAGAAGAAATCGTCAGAAGACTCTTGGCGATGCAGGATGCAGGCGCGGATATTGTGAAAATCGCCGTGATGCCAAGGACAAGAAGAGATGTGCTCACACTTCTTGAAGCAACAGAAGATATGAGAGAACAGTATGCAGACCGGCCGTTCATTACAATGTCCATGGGAAGAATCGGGGGAATCAGCAGACTTTGCGGTGAAACTTTTGGACAGGCGGTGACTTTTGGGGCTTCAGGAATGACTTCGGCTCCCGGTCAGATGCAGGCGGAAGATTTGAAAAAAGCACTTATGATGCTTCATGGAAATTCATGAATCGGTACTGATCTACCCGGTACTTTGTAAATACAGTCCGCAAAAATGAAAAGTTTCAGTTGAAAAATGTAGAAATATATTATAGAATTATTTAAGTGAATAATTTAGATGAAAAAAAGGAATGCCGAAGAGCATATATTAAGGAGGAAATATTAATGGCAGTAAAATCAGCTGGTGAATTCAGAAATGGTATGACACTGGAAATTGAAGGTAATGTATATCAGGTTCTTGAGTTCTTACATGTTAAACCGGGTAAAGGTGCAGCTTTCGTTCGTACGAAGTTGAAAAACATCATCAATGGTGGTGTTGTTGAAAGAACATTCCGTCCAACCGAGACATTTGAGGAAGCATTTATCGAAAGAAAGAACATGCAGTATCTTTACAACGATGGGGATCTGTATTACTTCATGGACAATGAATCTTATGACCAGATAGCAATCAATGCAGAGACTGTTGGAGATTCTATGAAGTTCGTGAAAGAGAACGAGAACGTTACGATCAGCTCATATCAGGGAAATCCGTTCGCAATCGAACCTCCGTTTACTGTAGAGCTTGAGATCACAGAGACAGAGCCGGGAGTAAAAGGTAATACAGCAACAGGAGCAACAAAGCCTGCAACTGTAGAGACAGGAGCACAGGTTATGGTTCCTCTGTTCGTAGATCAGGGCGAAAGAATTAAGATTGATACTCGTACAGGAGAATATCTGTCAAGAGCATAAGGGTCAGACACGCTGTAATTAGTGGAGAATCTAATCAGCATTTTTCACAAAAATCATGAATATTTTAATGTCGGAATTGCGGGATATCCCCGTGGTTCCGGCATTTTTACATGTCAAAGGCTTTTTAGATAAGAAAAATAGTACTTGAAAATAGAAGTAAAGACACTTATAATCAACTCACATACCTGCAGAGCAGGTATTCTCATTCAGACTATATATTCTTTGGCGGCTGTGCATGATTTACACTTAAGTGAAAGGAGAACGTATGGAATATACGGAGTTTGTAAAAGTTATGCTCAGAGAGGTCAAAGAACAGATGGAACCGGAGGTTACGGTTGAGATTCATAAGACGATAAAGAACAACGGTGCGATAAGGATCGGACTGATTATCGGAACGAAGAATATTAACATTGCACCCACGATCTATCTGGAAGAATTCTATGAACAGTATCTTAACGGTGTCAGGATTCAGGAACTGGCACATACAATTCGCATGATTTACGGAAAAATCGGTTTAAAAAAATCCTATCCATTTGAAAAGGTTTTCTCATTTAACAATATCAAAGACAAAATTGTGTGTAAATTGATTCATAAAGAGTCAAACAGAGAACTTTTGAAAGAGGTGCCATATGAGGAATATCTGGATCTGGCGGTGGTATATTATATTCTTCTGGATTACACAGAAATTGGATCTGCGACGCTTCTGGTGCATAACGAGCATTTGCGTTACTGGAATGTGACCGCAGAAGAAATCAGCAGTCTTGCAAAGGAGAATACGCCCAGATTACTACCGCTTGATATCGGAGTACTTTCGGATATGATGTATGTGGTAACGAATCGTACGCGCAACTTAGGTGCGGCGGTGATGCTGTATCCGAACACATGGGAGAAAGTCGCTTCGATTATCGGAGAGAGTTTTTACATCCTCCCAAGCAGTATTCACGAACTGATCGTGGTACCGGAAAGCTGTGGAATGAACAGGCTACAGTTGGAATATATGGTTGAAGAGATCAACCAGACCGAAGTGGCGGCAGAAGAGGTACTGTCAAATACGGTTTATCGTTACATTTGCGAAGAAAACAGAGTGAGTTTCTGACAAAGTAACGTTGCCCCTGTGGTTTCAGAAAATCCACTTGATTTTTGGAGATAATAGTGATATATTAAATATTGTCTCTGTAGCTCAGTGGATAGAGCACCGCCCTCCGGAGGCGGGTGCGTCAGTTCGATTCTGATCAGGGACGTATTGAAAAAAGCAGGAATGCATTTCCAAGTGAGATGTGTTCCTGCTTTTTTTGGCCGGGTCACCGACAGCCTCTCCCTCGACAAATCTTCTGTTCTTTCGCTATTGACGCATTAAAAAGCAGGCGTTATCATGAGAAAGAATAAGGAGGTTCCTGATATGGCAGAAAAAATGAGAAATCTCTGCTTATGGTACTTTAAATACCGGCGCGCAAATGCAATCATAGGCCTGATGCTTCTTGCGCTTGCAGGGATGATGACGATTTATTTTCTGACATATGAAGAAGAACCCCAGGTGATTCCGTCCCCGGTTATCATAAGGAATGAAGGCAGTGAAGAGATGGAGACGAATCCGCTTCTGGAAAGCAGACTTGCGGATATCAACCTGGCGGTAGAAAAATACTATGCCCGTCTCGGAGAGAATACCGGATATACAGAAAGATATGAGGATATGAGTTTTTATCTGAAAAAAGGGCAATATGAGAATACATATGTAGTATACGCGATGTACAAAATGAAGATCAGGGATATTTATACACCGGTTCCGGGACTTGGAACACTCTATGTGGTAAAGACAGAAAACGGGAAAATTAAGATCCGTGGCAGGGTGGAAGAAGATATCCAGAGATATATTGCAGAAATTACACAGCATGAAGATGTACAGGAATTGTTCCGACAGGTGGAAGAAGAATATGCGCGGGCTGTAAACTCAGATGAGATGCTGGCGCAGGCCCTTATGGATCTGCAAAGTGTGATACAATAAGTGTTGCGCTTGGAAGGAGATTCCTATATAATAATAACTAATGCGTAAAAAGATTTGAAAAACAGAGAGGAAGAAGAGTATGAAGAAAATTCTGGATCTTATAACAGAAGAACTGGAAGCAGCATTTGAAGAAGCCGGATATGGAAAAGAACTGGCGAAGGTCACACTTTCCAATCGTCCGGATCTTTGTGAATATCAGTGTAATGGTGCAATGGCAGGAGCGAAGAAGTATCACAAAGCGCCGATTATGATTGCAGAAGAAGTTGTGGCAAAGCTGACAGGCGCGGGCGCTGTCTACGAAGCAGAGGCAGTGAAGCCGGGATTTATTAATTTAAAGACGAATCCGGATTTTGTTGCCGGATATTTAAATGAGATGGCAGTTTCTCCGAAGCTTGGTGTCGAGGAAGAGAAGAATCCGAAGACGATCCTGATCGATTATGGCGGACCGAACGTGGCGAAACCGCTTCATGTAGGACATCTCCGTTCTGCGATTATCGGAGAAAGTATTAAGAGAATTACACGTTTCATGGGTAATAATGTTACTGGTGATATCCATCTCGGTGACTGGGGATATCAGATGGGACTTATCATCACAGAACTTAAGAAACGTCAGCCGGATCTGCCATATTTTGATGATGCATATACCGGAGAATATCCGTCAGAACCGCCGTTTACCATCGGAGATCTGGAGGAGATTTATCCGTCGGCATCTGCTTATGCGAAGGAACATGACGATTACAGAGAAGAAGCGCTTGAAGCGACATTCCAGCTTCAGAACGGTAAAAGAGGATATCGCGCACTCTGGAACCATATTATGAATGTTTCTGTGACAGACCTTAAGAAGAATTATGCAAACCTGAATGTTGAGTTTGACCTTTGGAAAGGGGAGGCTGACGCCCAGAAATACATTCCGGATATGGTACAGCGCCTGAAAGACGAAGGATATGCGCATCTCGATGACGGAGCACTCGTAGTAGATGTAAAGGAAGAGACGGATACGAAGGAAATTCCGCCGTGTATGATTCTGAAATCAGACGGAGCTGCGCTTTATGATACAACAGACCTGGCAACTCTGGTTGAAAGAGAGAAGCTTTATAAACCGGATGAAGTCATCTATGTGGTTGATAAACGTCAGGAATTGCATTTTATCCAGGTATTCCGCTGTGCTAAGAAGACCGGAATCGTGCGCAATGACACGAAGCTTACCTTCCTCGGATTCGGTACGATGAACGGAAAGGACGGAAAGCCGTTCAAGACCAGAGAAGGCGGTGTTATGCGTTTGGAACATCTGATCAAAGATATTACGGATAAGATGTATGAGAAGATCACGGATAACCGCACTGTGGCAGAAGAGGAAGCAGAAAAGACTGCTAAGACTGTCGGAATGTCTGCGATCAAATACGGAGATCTTTCCAACCAGGCCGCAAAAGATTACATTTTTGATGTGGATCGTTTCACATCATTTGAGGGAAATACGGGTCCGTATATTCTCTACACGATTGTGCGAATCAAATCAATTTTGAATAAATATAAAGAGAATGGGAATACATTGGATGATGCAACGATTCTTGGAGCGTCGAGCGAAAGCGAGAAGGCATTAATGTTGGAGGCTGCCAAATTTGGCAGTGTCATGGAAACGGTATATCAGGAACTTGCTCCGCATAAGATCTGCGCATATATTTATGATCTGGCAAATGCGTTTAACCGTTTCTATCATGAGACGAAGATCCTTACAGAAGAGGAACAGAAAAAACAGAAGAGTTACATCGGACTGCTTCTTCTGACAAGAGATATTTTAAATACATGTATCGATCTTCTGGGATTTGAAGCGCCGGAAAGAATGTAAAAAGATAAAGAAGGGACTACAGATGATGACAGAAAGACTATATTATAAAGACAGCCATATGGCTGAATTTACTGCAACAGTCATTTCCTGTGAAAAGTCCGGGGATAATTATGAGGTGGTTCTTGACAGAACTGCCTTTTTTCCTGAGGGCGGAGGACAGGCTGCGGATACAGGAATTCTTGGACAGACCAAGGTGGTCGATGTGCAGGAAAAGGATGGAGTGATCCGCCATTTTACAGAAGATGCGCTGGAAGCAGGAAGTAAAGTGGAAGGAGTGATCGACTGGCAGCAGAGATTTTCCAGAATGCAGCAGCATACGGCAGAACACGTTATTTCTGGGTTGATCCATGCCAGATTCGGTTATGAAAATGTGGGATTTCATCTGAATGATGAGATCTGCACCCTGGATATGAACGGCCCGGTGACAAAAGAGGAACTACAGGAGATTGAAAATGAAGCGAATGAAGCAGTCTTCGCCTGCATTCCTGTGGAAGTATCCTATCCGTCCAAAGAAGAACTTCAAACATTAGAATACCGAAGCAAAATAGAAATTGAAGGTCAGGTTCGCATTGTGACGATTCCGGGATATGATGTCTGTGCCTGTTGTGCACCGCATCTTTCCAATACCGGAGAAATCGGTTTGATCAAGATTATTAACACGCAGAATTATAAAGGCGGTGTCAGACTTACCATCGTCTGCGGCAGAAGGGCACTGAAGGATTATCAGTCCAAAGAAGCCAGTGTGAGAAAAATCATGTTCAGTCTGTCATCAAAAGAAGAGCTGATCGCAGATGCGGTTGAGAAAATGAAAGAAGAAACAACCGTACTGAAAAGCAGACTGGCCGAAATGCAAAGAGAAATCCTTCAGATGAAGGTTCTTGGAATCAAAGAGGGAGAAGATAAGGTATGTCTTTTTGAGAAAGAACTGGAAGGGAACGGACCGAGAGAACTAATGAATATGGTTCTCGAGCGCCAGGTGAAAATCTGCGGTGTGTTTGCCGGGACAGATGAAACGGGCTACCGGTATGTGATCGGAAGCCGTACCGAAGATGTAAGACCTCTTGGAAAAGCACTGAATCAGGGTTTTAATGGTAGAGGCGGTGGGAAACCGGAGATGGTTCAGGGTTCCCTTAAAGGAGAAAAAGAGAAAATAGAACAATACTTTACAGAAGCGCAGTGCTAAAATATTTCTAAAATTTGCTATTTACATTTCTGAGAAAATGTTGTATATTGGTACAATATAAAAAATGTAACACAAAAACCAGAAACATGATTTCAGAAAGGGCATATTTATGAGTAGGCAGAATTGGAATATGGAAGATGGTTTGTACAGCCCGGATTTTGAGCATGACAACTGTGGAATTGGAGCGGTTGTGAATATCAAGGGCAGGAAAAGCCATGAGACAGTCGCAAATGCGCTGAAGATAGTAGAAAACTTAGAACATAGAGCTGGCAAGGATGCCGAAGGGAAGACAGGAGACGGGGTTGGAATTCTATTGCAGATTTCACACAAGTTTTTCTCCAAAGTCTGTGAACCTCTCGGCATCTTTTTAGGTTCTGAGAGAGATTACGGTGTGGGAATGTTTTTCTTCCCTCAGGATGAACTTAAGAGAAATCAGGCGAAGAATATTTTCGAAGTCATCGCAAGAAGAGAAGGACTTAAATTTCTCGGATGGAGAGAAGTTCCGATCCATCAGGAAATCCTTGGAAAGAAAGCGGTGGAATGCATGCCGTGTATCATGCAGGGCTTTATTGAAAGACCTGAGAAGATTGAGAAAGGTCTGGATTTTGACCGCCGCCTGTACGTTGTAAGACGTATTTTTGAACAGAGCAGTGATGATACTTATGTTGCATCCCTTTCCAGCAGAACGATTGTGTATAAAGGAATGTTCCTGGTAAACCAGCTTCGCAAATTCTTTGAGGATCTGCAGGATCCGGATTATGAATCAGCGATCGCAGTTGTACATTCCCGTTTTAGTACCAATACGAATCCAAGCTGGGAAAGAGCGCATCCGAACCGTTATATTGTACATAATGGAGAGATTAATACCATTCGTGGCAACGCGGACAAGATGCGTGCCAGAGAAGAGAATATGGAATCTGAGTATTTGAAGGGCGAGCTTTATAAAGTGCTTCCGGCGATCAATATTGCAGGATCCGATTCAGCGATGCTCGATAATGCGTTGGAATTTATGGTAATGAGCGGAATGCCGCTGCCACTTGCCGTTATGATTTCCATTCCGGAACCATGGGCAAATAACCGTACCTTATCCCAGAAAAAGAAAGATTTCTATCAGTACTATGCGACCATGATGGAACCTTGGGACGGACCGGCATCCATTCTGTTCTCAGACGGAGACTGTATGGGAGCTGTGCTTGACCGCAACGGACTCAGACCTTCAAGATACTACATTACAGATGATGATACATTAATTCTTTCTTCAGAAGTCGGCGTGCTAGATATTCCGCCGGAAAAAATTGTAGTAAAAGAAAGAATGCATCCTGGTAAAATGCTGCTTGTCGATACGGTACAGGGAAAAGTAATCGATGATGACGAGTTAAAAGAGACATATGCATCTGCGCAGCCTTACGGTGAATGGCTTGATAATAATCTTGTACATCTGAAAGATCTTAAGATCCCGAACCTGAAAGTACCGGAATACACGAAAGAAGAATGTCAGAAACTGCAGAAAGCATTCGGCTATTCTTATGAAGAAGTGAATTCTTCTGTACTGAATATGGCAAAGAATGGTTCCGAGAGTATCGGTGCAATGGGTATTGACGCACCGCTTGCCGTACTTTCAGAAAAGCATCAGCCGTTATTTGGATATTTCAAACAGATATTCGCACAGGTAACCAACCCGCCGATTGATGCAATCCGCGAAAAAGTAGTGACTTCTACATGCGTATATGTAGGACGCGACGGAAACCTTCTGGAGCAGAAAGAAGAGAACTGTCATGTACTTAAGATTGAGGATCCGATCCTTACGAACACAGATTTGTTAAAGATTAAGAATATGAAAGTAGATGGTTTCAAAGTCGTTGAAATCTCTACCACTTATTATAAGAATTCAAGCCTGGAAAAAGCGATTGATTATCTGTTTATCCAGGTAGACCGTGCCATCCGTGACGGAGCGAATATTCTGATCTTAAGTGACAGAGGGGTGGATGAATACCATATTGCAATGCCGTCTCTGCTGGCAACTTCAGCAGTTCATCAGCATCTGGTACGTACCAAAAAGCGTACAACGGTTGCTGTGATTCTTGAAACAGGCGAACCAAGAGAAGTACACCATTTTGCGACGCTGCTCGGTTACGGTGCATCTGCAATTAATCCGTACCTGGCACATGAATCCATTCGTCAGCTGATTGATGAGGGAATGCTTCAGAAGGATTATTACGCAGCAGTTGATGATTATAATGAAGCAGTTATCAGCGGAATCATCAAGATTGCATCCAAGATGGGTATTTCAACCATCCAGTCTTATCAGGGCGCGATGATTTTTGAAGCGATCGGACTGAAATCTCAGTTCATTGATAAATATTTTACAGGAACGGTAAGCCGTATCGGCGGTATCGGAATCGAAGAAATTGCCGGGGACTATATGACAAGACATTCGGCAGCATTTGACCCACTGGGACTTGATGTTGATCTGACTTTGAACAGTGTAGGCCAGCATAAATCCAAGAGCGGCGGAGAAAAACATCTTTATAATCCGCGTACCATTCATATGCTTCAGCAATCCACAAAGCGTGGGGACTATGGAATGTTCAAACAGTACACGGAAATGGTGGATGAAGAATCCAAAGGAATCACACTTCGCGGCCAGATGGAATTCAATTTCCCGAAAAAAGGAGTGCCGCTGGAAGAGGTTGAAAGTGTAGACGAAATCGTAAAACGATTCAAGACAGGAGCGATGTCTTACGGTTCTATTTCAAAGGAAGCACATGAGACACTTGCGCTTGCCATGAATGCAATTCACGGTAAATCCAACAGTGGTGAAGGTGGAGAAGAAATCGAACGTCTTGACAGTGATAAATGTTCAGCAATCAAACAGGTCGCAAGTGGAAGATTTGGTGTAACTTCCCGATATCTGGTAAGTGCAAAAGAAATACAGATCAAAATGGCACAGGGAGCAAAACCTGGTGAAGGAGGACACCTTCCGGGCGGTAAGGTATATCCTTGGGTTGCAAAGACCAGACATTCCACACCGGGAGTCGGACTGATTTCGCCGCCGCCGCATCATGATATCTATTCGATAGAAGACCTTGCACAGCTTATTTATGACTGCAAGAATGCAAATAAAGATGCAAGAATTTCTGTAAAACTGGTATCTGAGGCAGGGGTCGGAACCATCGCAGCAGGTGTTGCCAAAGCAGGAGCAGGACTAATCTTGATTTCCGGATATGACGGAGGAACCGGAGCAGCGCCGAGAAGTTCTATTCACAATGCAGGACTTCCGTGGGAACTTGGTCTTGCAGAGACTCACCAGACACTGATTCAGAACGGACTGCGTGACCGTGTCAGAATCGAGACTGACGGTAAGCTTATGAGCGGACGTGACGTTGCAATCGCTGCAATGCTTGGCGCGGAAGAATTTGGATTTGCCACAGCACCGCTTGTAACGATGGGCTGTGTGATGATGAGAGTATGTAATCTGGATACATGCCCGGTGGGCATTGCGACACAGAATCCGGAACTGAGAAAACGTTTCCAGGGAAAACCGGAATATGTCATCAATTTCATGCGCTTTATCGCGGAAGAACTGCGGGAATATATGGCAAAACTCGGTGTCCGCAAAGTAGATGAACTGGTTGGACGTACAGATTTTCTGAAGGTAAGAGAAGTTCCTACTTCAGAACGTGCGAAAACACTTGATCTGTCAAAGATTCTCTACAATCCATATGCGAAAGAGAAAACCGGCATGATCTTCAATCCGAAAAAGAAATTTGATTTCGAACTGGAAAAGACGATGGACATGAAGGTCCTTGTAAAAGAACTGCTTCCTTCTCTTGAAAAGAAAGAAAAGAGAACTCTGAATCTGGAAGTATCCAATGTAAATCGTACATTCGGTACAATTTTCGGTTCAGAGATTACGAGAAGATATCCAGAAGGACTTCAGGAAGATACGTATGTGCTGAACTGCCATGGCGCAGGAGGCCAGTCATTCGGAGCATTCATTCCGTCAGGACTTACACTGAAGCTTACGGGAGACAGTAACGATTACTTCGGAAAAGGACTTTCCGGCGGTAAACTGATCGTAAATCCTCCGAAGAATATCAAATTCAAAGCAAATGAAAATATTATTATCGGTAACGTGGCACTTTACGGTGCGACAAGCGGTAAGGCATTTATAAATGGTCTTGCAGGAGAGCGTTTCTGTGTGCGTAACTCAGGCGCTGTTGCAGTCGTGGAAGGTGTCGGAGATCACGGATGTGAATATATGACCGGTGGACGCGTGGCAATTCTCGGTGAAACAGGTAAGAACTTTGCAGCCGGAATGAGCGGTGGTATAGCTTATGTTCTGGATGAAAACAGTGATCTTTATACGAAAGTAAATAAACAGATGGTAAATATTGAATACATTACCTCAAAAGCTGATGTTTCTGAACTGAAAGAAATGATCGAAGAGCATGTGGCAAATACGAATTCTGAAATAGGTAAGAAGATTCTGGAGAATTTTAAAGAATATCTTCCGAAATTCAAGAAAGTCATTCCGCATGACTACGAGAAAATGCTGACCATGATCCTTCAGATGGAAGAAAAAGGATTCAGCAGTGAACAGGCAAAAATTGAAGCATTTTATGCAATCAAAAAAGAAAGATAGGAGGCGAGATAAGTGGGAAAAGCAACAGGATTTATGGATTATGAAAGATGTGACCAGAAGTGCGAGTCACCGGAAAGCAGAATCAAACATTTTTGTGAATTCCACACGCCTCTGTCAAAAGAGGAACAGGAAATTCAGGGAGCCAGATGTATGGCTTGCGGTGTTCCCTTCTGTCAGGCGGGCCAGATGATAAATGGGATGACGAGCGGCTGCCCGCTTCACAATTTGGTACCGGAGTGGAATGATCTGATTTATCATGGAAACTGGGAGAAAGCATATTACCGTCTGGTGAAAACTAATAATTTCCCGGAATTTACTTCAAGAGTCTGCCCGGCTTTATGCGAGGCGGCATGTACCTGTAATCTGCATGGCGAGCCGGTAACAACAAAAGCCAACGAATATGGTATTATTGAAAATGCATATGAAAAAGGATATGCGATAGCAAAACCGCCGCGAGTGCGCACCGGAAAGAAAGTGGCTGTTATCGGGTCAGGACCTGCCGGACTTGCGGTAGCAGATCAGCTCAACCGCCGCGGACATACGGTTACTGTATTTGAAAGAGAAGATAAAGTGGGCGGACTTTTGCGCTACGGTATTCCGAACATGAAACTTGAAAAACAGGTAATTGACCGTAAAGTGAAAGTGATGGAAGAAGAAGGCATCATTTTCAAAACAGGCTGTGATGTGGGAAAAAATGTAAAGGCATCAGAAATTCTGAAGAATTATGATAAAGTTGTGCTGGCATGCGGTGCTTCGAATCCGCGTGACATCAAGGTTCCGGGAAGAGATGCCAAAGGAATCTATTTCGCGGTAGATTTCCTGAAATCTACAACAAAATGTCTCTGGAATCATGATATGAAGCTGAAAGACGGCGAGTACATTTCTGCCAAAGGCAAAAAGGTTATGGTAATCGGTGGCGGTGATACAGGAAATGACTGTGTGGGTACTTCTGTGCGCCATGGAGCGAAATCAGTACTTCAGGTTGAAATGATGCCGAAGCTTCCGGATGAAAGAGCCGAAAATAATCCGTGGCCGGAATGGCCAAGAGTCTGCAAGACAGATTACGGTCAGGAAGAAGCAGCAGCTATATGGGGAAATGACCCGAGAATTTATCAGACAACAGTAAAAGAGTTTATCAAAGATAAAAACGGAAATCTGTGTAAGGCAGTCCTTGTCAAACTGGAAAGCAAGAAAGATGAAAAGACAGGGCGCATGATAATGGCTGAAATTCCTGGAAGTGAATTCACGGTTGAAGTGGATCTTGTTCTTATCGCAGCGGGATTCCTTGGATGCCAGGATTATGTCACAAAAGCATTTGGTGTGGAAGTGAATGAACGGACGAATGTCAAAACTGTAACAGGTGAGTATAAAACAAATGTAAAAAATGTATTTGCAGCAGGAGACATGCATCGCGGTCAGTCCCTTGTCGTATGGGCAATACGAGAAGGACGCGAAGCTGCATGTCAGGTAGATCTGGATCTGATGAGATACACGAACCTGTATGTACAATAGAACTTAAAAGGAGAGACTTGTTGAAAAGCAGGTCTCTTTTCTTGTGTAAATAGTCCTTGAAAAATAAAATGTTACATAAATGTTAAAAAATATTGCAAAAAATTGGGGATTGATATATAATGGGAAATGATTAAAGGATGAATTAAGAAAGTATTAAGAAATTGACATACTTCATATAAGAAAAAACTTGAAAATGAAGGGCACATAGTGTATCCTTAGTCTGTGTGGGGTATAAAACTTGATTATAGTGAAATAAGGTGGGTAACAATATGAAGAATAGATTTTTTCGTTCACTTGTAGCATCGCTTGTAGTGAGCTCATTTATCGTAACGACCGCAGTTGCAGCTCCGGATGCCGATTCAATCAAAGAACAGAGAGATTCGGTGCAGAGTCAGGTGAATTCACTGCAAAGCCAGCTGACGGAAGTTATTACTGAGATCAATGATCTGGAGAGACAGCTGATTTCTACCGGTGAGCAGATCACTCAGGCAACAGAAGATCTGGCCGAAGCGGAGCAGAAAGAGAAAGAACAGTATGAAGCTATGAAGCTTCGTATTAAATATATGTACGAAGAAGGTAACAGCAGTGTACTGGAGAAGATCATTACATCAAAGAGTATCGGTGAGATGCTCAGCCAGGCTGAATACATTTCCAGTGTACATAAGTATGACAGAAATCAGTTAAATGAATATGTAGAAACCAAAGAAAAGATTGCCGATCTGAAGGAAGAACTTGAAGCAGAACAGAAAGAACTGGAAGCTACACAGGAAGAGTTTAATGCGAAGAAAGAATCTTTGAATGCCACACTTGAAGAGAAGAGAGAAGAAGTGGCAGATCTGGATGCACAGTTCCAGGCGGCAGTAGAAGCAGCAGCAAAAGAAGCAGAAGAGAAAGCACGTAAGGAACGTGAGGCGGCTGAAGCAGCCAAAGCGGCAGAAGAGGCGGCTAAGAATAATAGTAATAAGAATAATAATACAAACAACAATAAGAATAACAATACGAATAATAACAATAATACGAATAATAACAATAATAATTCGAAACCAAGTACTCCGTCAAACAGCAATACAGGGAACACGTCAAGCGGCGGTGGTACAGGAGATACAAGCGTGGCACAGGCTATTGTAAATGCTGCATACAGCCAGCTCGGTACCCCATATGTATGGGGTGGTACAAGCCCAGGAGTAGGTCTTGACTGTTCAGGACTTACGCAGTATTGTCACAGAGTGGCAGGTATTTCCATTCCGCGAGTATCCGGTGATCAGGGTGCCGGCGGTAAAGCAGTATCAAGTCCACTGCCGGGAGATATCGTATGTTATTCCGGACATGTAGGAATTTATATAGGTAACGGTCAGATGATTCATGCACCGGAACCGGGAGATGTAGTAAAAGTAGCAAGTGTGTACGGTAATCCATGGTACAGAAGATATTGGTAAGAAGAACAGTAAGAAAATAGAGAATCCTGGCAGGCTTATCTGCCAGGATTTTTGACGATATGAGTAACAGTTACAGAATAACTATATACAAAGAGGGAAGAATGAAGATGAATGTGATAACAGCGAAAAGCGCCGGATTTTGCTTCGGTGTGAAAAGGGCAGTAGAAACTGTTTATGAACAGGTAGAGAAGGAAAAAGAAAAACAGATTTATACTTATGGACCGATTATTCATAATGAAGAAGTTATTAAAGATATGAAGAAACGGGGAGTAAAGGTTTTAAATACAGAAGAGGAACTGGATCAGCTTACGGAAGGGCTTGTGATCATCCGTTCCCACGGAGTGCCGAAGAGAATCTGTGATAAACTGAAAGAAAAAGGAATTTCTTATGTAGATGCAACCTGTCCGTTTGTAAAAAGGATTCACAAGATTGTCGCTGAAGAGAGTGAAAAAGGAAGCTATATTGTGATTATTGGTGATCCGAAACATCCGGAAGTTCAGGGAATCAGAGGTTGGGCAGGTGACCGGGTCAGCGTGATCCAAAGCGCAGAAGAAGCAGAAACATTTACACTTAAGGACTATGAAAATGCCGGTAATGAAAAAATTAAAGTCTGTGTAGTGGCGCAAACGACATTTAATTACAATAAATTCAAAGATTTAGTTGAAATTATTTCAGAAAAGGGGTATTATATAAGTGTTTTAAATACGATTTGTAATGCTACAAAGGAGCGCCAGACAGAGGCACGTAGCATTGCAGAAGAGGTGGATGCTATGATTGTAATCGGTGACAAGAATAGTTCCAATACCCAAAAGCTATTTGAAATATGCAGAAAAGCATGTAACAATACGTACTATATACAGACACTTGACGATTTGGATACGAATCAATTAAGGTCCGTGGAAACAGTAGGTATTACAGCAGGGGCATCCACGCCCAACAATATAATTGAGGAGGTTCAAAATAATGTCAGAATTAACTTTTGAACAAATGTTAGAAGAATCATTTAAAA
>JAXFTO010000058.1:0-25034 GCA_034176745.1 Bariatricus sp.
AGAATAATGTACCGTTATAGACGGACATAATGTTCAGCACCGCAGAGACGGCACATGATACAGCAATTGCATGTGCAAATTTCCAGGAAACCTTCTTTTTTTCCCGAAGAAAGCTTACCAGACAGTATGCAAAACAGATCAGCACCAGATAGCCGCATCCGCAGGAAAGTACAAATCCGGTTTTCAACAGAACCACTCTGCCCGGCACACCGCCTGTCAGCCAGATGAGCACTTCACCTGTCAGCATAAAGATATTCGCAAACATAAGTCGAATAAAATTCTGCATAAATGGTTTGTTACGTCCCTCATCCGTGAGCGCACCACATAAAAGAAAAACATTTATCAATATGGCAAAACAAAGTAAACCAACATTCAATTCTATCATTTCATTTAACATACTTACCATCAACCTCGCCACACTCTTCTCCGGCATATCGACGCAAACAAGTGTCTTCTGCACCTTTTCTATCTGTCTTTGCTCCATTCTAAGGATTGCAGCGAACTCATCGCCTCCTGTCCCGGCACCAGAGCCAGGCAAGACATAGCCAAAACTGCCGTATAATATCCTGACATTTCTTTAATTCCTATGTAATTATTATGGCAAATGTCGATATTATGATGCTTTTATATGCATTTAGAGTGTATCATTTTGTAATTATTTGTTCAAGATATAAATAATATTATCTTTTTTGTTTAATCTATTCTTGCCAATCTTTTTGCATGATGTTGGCGTCAACAAAACCGGCAGTTGTTTCACTGCCGGAAAATTTGATTACAACAAGTGTATTAATTCTTTTTCTCAATTCTTCAAAAGCTATCAGCAAGTACGCCGAGGCGTATTTGAATTAGTAGCCCATTGGGACATCCCGTTTCCCTGCTTTGAGCCGGGCCATAGCTCTGGCAAGTGCTGCTTTTGAACGATGGTACTCTTCGATACTCTGCTTCTGCCGCATCTGCTCTTCGGCACGTTCCTTTGCCTCCTGTGCTCTACGCAAGTCGATTTCTTCCAGACTCTCACAGGTATCTACGATTACAGTGGCACGGTTGTTAATCATCTGTGCAAAACCTGTTCCGGTAACACCGAGAACAGTAGTTCCGTCTTCTTGCAGTATGCTCAGCTCCCCAACTTCTACTGGGAATACCATGTTTTCATGGTGAGCCTGAATGGCTCTCAGGCCATCGTGCAGTGGCAGAACCAACTGCACACAACGTCCGTCAAAGAATACTTTGTCACAGGCTATTACCTTTAAACTGAATGTATTCATCTCTTATTCCTCCTGGTTGGCGGCGGCACTTTCCATTTCTTTTGCCTTGGCGATTACATCATCAATGGTTCCCACATTGAAGAAGGCAGCTTCCGGATACTGATCCATCTCTCCGTCAATAATTGCCTTGAATCCACGTACTGTTTCTTTCAGCGGTACATATTTTCCGGGAACGCCAGTGAAGTTCTCGGCTACGTGAAATGGCTGTGACAGGAACTTCTGAATCTTTCTTGCACGATATACCGTCAACTTATCCTCATCGGACAACTCTTCCATACCTAGAATTGCGATAATATCCTGCAATTCGGTATATTTCTGCAAAATTTCCTGTACACGTCTTGCAGTCTCGTAATGTTCCCTGCCAACTACATCCTCCTCGAGGATTCTGGAATTCGACTCCAGAGGATCGACGGCCGGATAAATACCTTGCTCAACAATCTTTCTGGAAAGTACCGTTGTCGCATCCAAATGTGCGAATGTTGTTGCCGGAGCAGGGTCTGTCAAGTCATCCGCCGGTACGTATACTGCCTGTACGGAAGTAACAGAACCACTCTTAGTTGATGCAATACGTTCCTGCAGTTCACCCATCTCAGTTGCCAGCGTTGGCTGGTAACCTACGGCTGAAGGCATACGGCCAAGCAATGCAGATACCTCAGAACCAGCCTGTGTAAAGCGGAAAATATTATCAATAAATAACAATACATTCTGATGCTCCTGGTCACGAAAATATTCTGCCATGGTAAGTCCGGTTTCTGCAACACGCATACGTGCTCCCGGCGGCTCATTCATCTGTCCAAACACCAGGGCTGTCTTTTCAAGTACACCAGATTCCCTCATCTCAGACCAAAGGTCATTACCTTCACGGGAACGCTCACCTACACCGGTGAAAATGGAATATCCGCCATGCTCCGTTGCTATGTTTCGAATCAATTCCTGAATCAGTACCGTTTTACCTACACCGGCACCACCGAACAGACCAATCTTACCACCTTTGGCATACGGTGCCAAAAGGTCGATAACCTTAATTCCGGTCTCAAGTACCTCTACAACAGGACTCTGATCTTCGAAAGATGGCGGATCTCTATGAATACACCAATGAGTCTCGGCATCCAGGTTCTCACCACCGTCAAGAGTATCGCCAAGAACATTGAACAAACGTCCAAGTGTTCCTTTTCCAACCGGAACTTTGATGCCGCTTCCGGTTGCAGTGACTTCCATATCTTTTTGAAGTCCTTCGCTGGCTGCCAGCATAATACAACGGACAGTATTGTTTCCGATGTGCTGTGCAACCTCCATGACACAACGTTTTCCGCCGTTGTCTACTTCCAGCGCATCCTTGATATATGGAAGGTCATTATCTTCAAATTCTACATCAACTACAGGTCCCATGACCTGTACGATCTTTCCTTTTTTCATTTTTCTTTCCGCAATCCTTCCTATTTTCTCTTTTTCTTCTGTGCTTTGGCTCCGCCGATGACCTCAGTAATCTGCTGAGTAATGGCAGCCTGACGCACACGGTTATACTCGATTGACAGCACCCGCAGCATATCTTTTGCACTGTCAGTTGCAGTCTGCATCGCCATCATTCGGGAATTGTGTTCACTGGCGAAAGATTCTACCAGTGCACCGTAAATAAATCCGGTCACATAATTGGGAACAATGTGGTCTAAGATTTCCTCCATGGAAGTCTCCGCTTTAATCTCCTCATGATAGATATCAATGGGAGTCTGCATAAATTTTTCTTTTTCAAAAGGAAGCAACCGCATTTTTTCTGTCTCCATGGTAACCGAATTTTCCATCTTGGTATAGATAATATATACCTCATCCAGCTCGCCTGCATCATACAATTCCATGATACGGTCCGTAATGACACGGGCACGGTGAAGTGTAGGGTTTTGTACCGTATAGCGGAATTCCGAATTCACCGCCAGACCTTCTTTTGCAAAATACTGACGCCCCAACTCTCCCAAAACAAAAAGCTTGTTATTCTCGCCCTGGGAAAAAAGCTCATGCGCCATTTTTATAACATTGTGATTATACGCACCTGCAAGACCTTTGTCAGCGGTGATTACTATGTAACCTCTCTTTTTCTGGCTGTCAGCAATCTCATTATCCTGATCAAAATAGCGGCTTTTTGCATCTGGAATATGTCTAAGCAGTCTGGCGATTGCTGCCTGAAGAGAATAAAAATACGGCTCGGTATTTTCCAGCTTCTGTTTTGCGCTTCTAAGCTTTGCGGACGATATCATATACATGGCGCTCGTGATTTTCATGGTATCCTGGATACTTTTCATCCGCTTTTGAATTTCCTTCGTGTTTGCCATGCTCTATCACCTGCTCTTGAATTCTTTCACTGCTGCTACAATTTTATCTGTCAGCTCCTGATTTAGAACTTTGTTTGTGTTAATTTCATCCACAATTTCCTTATGCTCCACATGGAAGAAATCCAAAAGGCGAAGCTGGAAATCCTTGGTCTTTTTTATCTCAACATCCAGGAACAGACGATTGCCTGCAGCAACCAGTGTAATCACCTGCTCCGCCAGACTCATTGGATGGCTAAGTGGCTGTTTTAGTAATTCCATCAGGCCTTTACCATACTGCAGCTGTTCCTTCGTTGTATCATCCAAATCCGAACTGAACTGTGTGAACACTTCCATTTCACGATACTGAGCAAGATCGATACGAATCGTTCCGGCGGCCTTTTTCATAGCCTTGGTCTGTGCCGCGCCACCTACACGGGATACGGAAAGTCCAACGTTTACAGCTGGCCGCATACCGGAATTGAACAAATCACTTTCAAGGAATATCTGTCCGTCGGTAATGGAAATAACATTTGTCGGAATGTATGCAGACACATCCCCTGCCTGCGTCTCAATGATTGGAAGCGCGGTAATGGAGCCGCCGCCAAGTTCATTGTTCAACTTACTTGAACGTTCCAGCAATCTTGAATGCAGGTAAAATACATCACCAGGATATGCCTCACGTCCCGGAGAACGCTCCAATAATAACGACAGTGCACGATATGCAACTGCATGTTTGGACAGATCGTCATATACGATCAGAACATCTTTTCCTTTATACATAAAGTACTCAGCCATTGCAGTTCCCGCATACGGTGCGATATACTGCAGGGATGCAGAATCACTCGCCGTAGAAGAAAGTACGATAGAATAATCCATTGCGCCATTCTTTGTCAATGTATTTACAAGCTTTGCGACCGTAGAAGCTTTCTGCCCGATCGCTACATAGATACAAATGACATCTTTTCCCTTCTGATTCAAAATCGTGTCAACTGCGATGGAAGTCTTTCCTGTCTGACGGTCACCGATAATCAGCTCACGCTGTCCACGACCAATTGGAAACATGGAGTCAATTGCCAGAATACCGGTCTCCAATGGCTGATTCACCGACTGTCTGTCCACGATTCCCGGTGCTTCCTGCTCGATTGCACGGTAGTCATCGGCTTTAATCTCACCTTTTCCATCGATTGGTGCACCCAGGGCATTGATAATTCTGCCAACATAGGACTCTCCTACCGGAACACCCGCCTTTTTCTTTGTTCTTGTTACTTTTGTTCCTTGTTTGATTTCAGTATCTTTTCCAAGGATAATACATCCTACCTGATCACGCCGGATATCCTGTGCCATACCACGGATTCCGTTCTCAAATATAACGATTTCGCCATACATGGCATGCTCGATACCATAAACAGTTGCAATTCCGTCACCCACCCAGATGACCTCTCCAACCTCCTGGTCTTTGCTTACCATATCATAATTTTCTATTTTCGATTTCAGGATAGATACAATCTCTTCTGAACTAATGGAACCCACGTTATCACCTCCACGTCAATCTCTTTGCTAACCGATTCAGACGCCCTTTCATACTATAATCTTCTTCTTTGTCTCCAACACGCAGTACAAAACCACCAATCAGGCTTTTGTCCTCCACCATAGAGAGTTCTACGGTCTGTTTACCATATTTATTTGCGAGGTAGGCCTTTATACGGGCCGCCTGTGCTTCATCCGGTGCCGTCACATAAGACATTTCTGCACACAAGATACCATTTTTCTCATCATACGTTTTCTTATAAGCGAGGAAGATCTCATCCATAAGATCTATCTCCTGACAGTCACTGACTACTTTGAGAAAATTTCTTATCTCCTCCGGAAAAATATCTTCAATCAGATGGTGCTTTGCTTCTTTGGATACGATGGGACTGCGCAGCACTTTGGGCAATTCTTCAGTCAGCGAAAAAATTTCTTTTGTCTTTTCGACAATATCTTTTTTTACACCCAGTTCAAATAAAACTGTTCCGTAATTTTTAGCTGTTTGCGTCATTTATACCACCTGCCTGTGCCAGGAACTGGTTGTACAGTAACTGGTTATTCTCGCTGGTACTTGCCTCGCCCAGTACTTTCCCTGCTGCTGCAATTGCCAGTGCGGCAATCTCAGACTGCAGATCCGCAACAGTTTTGTCGCGTTCCAGTTCCACAGTTTTATGTGCATCCTGAATGATTCTCTGAGCCTCTGCATCCGCTGCATTAATGCGGTTATCATACTCAGCCTGTGCACTCTTTTTTGCTTTCTCCATAATTTCTGCGGATTCCACATGGGCTTCCTCAAGTTTCTTCGCATACTGTGCCTTAAGCTCGCAGGCCTGTTTTTTCTGATTTTCTGCATCTGCGATCTGACCATCGATCATTTTCTTTCTTTCTTCCATAATCTTTATAACCGGATTATATAAGAAATGACGTAAGGCAACGAAAAGAATGAGCAGATTGATAATTGTCCAAACAACATTCCAATCGATTCTTAATAACTGCATGCTCTACCAGACCTTTCCTATCCTAAGAATAAGATAATTAAAATTGCAACTACCATACCGAAAATAGCTGTACCTTCTGCAAGGGCACAACCAAGAAGTAATGCCTTTGTAATCTTACCATCTGCCTCCGGCTGTCTTGCAATTGCGTCTACTGACTTTGACGTTGCAATTCCAATACCTATACCTGCCCCAATACCTGTTAATGCTGCGATACCTGCTCCAATTGCTACTAATGACATAATAAAATCTCCTTTTCTTACTCAATACTTTCTTTAATAAACAGTGATGTTAAAAATACAAATACATAAGCCTGAATGAATCCGTCAAACAGATCAAAATAAAGGCTTAACGGAATAGGCACCAGAAGAGGTGCTACAATTTTCACCAATTCCATAATTACGAATGCGCCCAGAATGTTTCCGAACAAACGCATACAAAGTGACAGGGGCCGAATGAAGATCTCCAGAATATTCATAGGCAGCATAATCGGGATTGGCTCGATAAAGCTTTTCAAAAAGCCCTTAGCCCCCTTTTTATGTACACCTGCATATTCAATCAACACAATGCTCATAAGTGCCAGAGCACCTGTCACACCGACATCTTTCGTCGGCGATTTCAGTCCAAACAGACCAATCATATTGGATAATCCGATATAAATTGCTACAGTTATAAGATAAGGAATATAACGCTTTCCCTCCTCACCGAGCAAATCATAGAAAAAGTTGTGCAATCCTCCAATTATCGTCTCCACCACCAACTGCCGCTTTCCTATATTCTGTACCTTTAGATTTCTCCCAAGGAAAAATGCTGCAACAATCAGTACAGCCATAATCATCCACGTTACTACAACGGACTCTGCTACTGGAATTCCACCAAAAACCGGAATGGTAAAGGATGTCTTACAATTCAGCTCTTCCATCAGTGCTGTTGATAATTTCTCCGTACTATCACTTCCCATCTTCTCTTTTTAGAACATTTAACGACAATTTTTTGAAATTGTCAATTTCAGCAAATTAGCCAAAAACAGATTATGATTTTGTTAAATATCACCAGTGCAAGATTATATATATATGTAATTTTTTGACAAATTACAGGTTGAATTATTTTAAATTTATACTTATTTAATATTCAATTCACAAAATAGCAAATTATTCTATCAATCTTGTGAAAAACTTTTACAATTTTTTCTTGAAATTTTTTATTGATTTGTTGCTTCTTACTGATTCCATTCGCCGCTGATCCATTGTTAAAAATGCCGAAGGTCTTTTATTGCAATATATGAAGTGCCCTGGAATAGGAAAAACCCTTGAAAATACTGGATTTTCAAGGGTTTTAAGATTCTTATTTAAGATTTGTGAAAGCTGCATAGCTTCCAACATACAGCTTTTCTGCGTCCTTTGGACTTGAAAAACTTAGTTTCCAGCCATCTGAGCTGCAACTTCAGCTGCAAAGTCTTCATTCTTCTTCTCAAGACCTTCACCTGTCTCAAAACGAACGAATTTCTGAAGTTTGATTGTTGTTCCGTTAGCTTTTCCAACTTCTTCAAGGTATTTAGCAACAGACTGTTTTCCGTCTTCTGCCTTTACATATACCTGGTCTAACAGACAGATTTCTTTCATTTCTTTGTTGATACGTCCATTGATCATTCCCTGGATAACCTTTTCCGGTTTCTGAGACTCTTTCGGATCGTTCATGATCTGAGCAAGAAGGATTTCTTTCTCATGTGCAAGATAATCTGCATCGATATCTGCCTGGCTTACAAATTTAGCATTTAATGCTGCAACCTGCATTGCAACGTTCTTAAGTGCTTCTTTCACTGCATCGTTAACAACCGCTGTCTCAGCCACAACTAAAACACCGATTCTTCCGCCGCCATGGATGTAAGATACTACTGCACCATTGTCGATAGATACTTTTTCAAATCTTCTGATGCTGAGTTTTTCTCCGATGATAGCGATCTTTTCTGTTAATGCATCTTTAACTGTCTTGCTTGCATCTTCATTCCAAGCTTCAGCCATGAATGCTTCCATATCTGTGTTGGATGTTGCAAGTGCCTGATTAACAACTGCTTTTACAAATGCCTGGAAATCAGCGTTCTTAGCTACGAAGTCTGTTTCAGAGTTAACTTCAACGATTGCTGCTGTGCTGTCACCCTGTACATCTGCCATAACGATACCTTCAGCTGCGATACGTCCGGCTTTCTTAACAGCTTTTGCTTCACCATTTTTTCTAAGGAATTCGATAGCTGCATCCATATCTCCGTTTGTTTCGTTCAGAGCTTTCTTACAGTCCATCATTCCGGCGCCTGTCATTTCTCTTAATTCTTTTACCATGCTTGCTGTAATTGCCATGATTTTTTCCTCCATATGATAATTATAATGTAGGGGTTAAAAGGTATTTTCTATTCTTCTACTGCTTCTTCAGCTTCAGCTGCTTCTACATCTTCACCTTCATAAACAACGTCTTCAGCTGCTCCCTGATTTGCTTCGATAACAGCATCTGCCATCTTGGAAACGATCAGTTTTACGGCTCTGATAGCATCGTCATTTCCTGGAATTACATAGTCAAGTTCTTCCGGATCACAGTTAGTATCTGCAATACCGATAAGCGGGATTCCCAGAGTATGAGCTTCCTGAACACAGATTCTTTCTTTCTTCGGATCTACTACGAAGATTGCATCCGGGATTGTCTTCATTTCTTTGATACCGCCAAGGTTCTTTTCCAGTTTTTCCCATTCTTTCTTAAGAGCGATAACTTCTTTCTTTGGCAGTACGTCAAATGTTCCGTCTTCAGCCATTGTTTCGATTTCTTTCAGACGATTGATTCTGCTCTGGATGGTCTTGAAGTTAGTAAGCATACCACCTAACCATCTTTCGTTTACAAAGTACATTCCGCAACGCTCAGCTTCTGTCTTGATTGCATCCTGAGCCTGCTTCTTTGTTCCTACGAAAAGGATCTTTCCGCCTTCAGCTGCGATATCAGCTACTGCCTGGTAAGCTTCATCTACTTTACCAACGGATTTCTGTAAGTCGATGATATAGATTCCGTTTCTTTCTGTGTAGATGTACTCAGCCATCTTAGGGTTCCATCTTCTGGTCTGATGTCCAAAATGAACACCTGCTTCTAAAAGTTGTTTCATTGAAATAACGCTCATGTTTCTTTCCTCCATCTGGTTTTTTACTTCCGTATGTTTAGGTCCCAAAACCGTGCATGTAATGCGTTGGCACCATTGGGATGAACCACATACGTGTTTTTTTGCAACGTTTAGATTATATCACAAAAGCCCTGCATACGCAAGGCTTTTCTTATTTTTTATCAACAACCTTTTATTAACAATTGCAGAATAACAAGTATCCGAATAAGATACAAAGCAGCGCAACCAGTATTCCCACAAATATATTGGGCAAAAACATCATAATGATGATACCGACTGCAATAAAAAATAATGCAAATCCGATAATCTTTTTCATATTCCGGTCATCTCCGCTGCTTACCGTTTAATAAAATGTATGCACCTATCCGGAAATTATTCCTGCGCTTTTTTCTTCTCCTCATCAGCACCGTCTAAAATATCGACAACATCCGATTCTGTCATCTTGTCTTCTTTTGGTGCTTTCAGTCTGTCGATCACATCCGGTACCATGTCAAGAATCTTCGTCATCGTATCCTGATTCTTAATATTCACAAGACGGGTCGTTCCATTCTGAATCACAAGAACTGCACATGGAGTCATCTTTCCTCCAAGTCCTCCTGCTCCTCTTTCTTTCTTATCCGCATTAAACGCGCCTGCACCTACCGCAAATGACACATCTACCAGCGGGAGAATGATGGTGTCGCCGATATGGATTGCATCTCCTACTACTGTCTTAGAAGATACTACTCCGTTCATTCCTTTAAATAAGGAATCCATAGTGTCCTTGAATCGATTTTCTGCTGCCATAGCCTGTTCCTCCTGTTTTCTTGCTTATAGTCTGAACAAATATTTATTTCATTAACTTGCGAACATCTCTCACCAGAATACGGACATCTCTATCCAGTATCAGTCCTGTTCCCATCGCTGCCAGATGGAACAACCTGAGACCTCCTTTTACCGAAATCTCTCCTTCCAGAACTTTATTCTCAAAATCCGGTTCAATATTCATATATTCCCCGAAGAACGAATAAATGATACTGAGTCTCGCAAGCGTAAGGCCTGTCCAATAAGGATCCTCAAATCCAAAACGGATATCTGCCCTCAGCTTTCTCGGCTTCAGGAACCTTCCAATCCAGACCATTTCTTTCTTTATTTTTGAAAATGCTCTTTGATGCCCTTCCTCTGTAATAAATGAGGTGAATCTTTCTTTTGTCTTTGCGATTTCTTTTATTTTATCACAAATTCTCCGGAATGTATATTTGATCTTTTCCCAGAGTTTCCGAAATTTCTCTTTGATTTTATCAAATAAGCTCTCTTCTGCTATATTGTTCACCTTCGGCTTCTTTTCCGGCGGGGCTGTATTTTCAGGCTTTTTCTCTTTCACCGCCAATTTCTCCGCTTCACTCTTCGCCTCTGTATCAATCTGCGCTTTTACCGCTGTACTTGATTCCTTCTTCACTTCCCTAACAGATTCCTTCTTCACTTCTCTGACAGATTCCTCTTTGAAGGCCTGCTTCGGTAACTCCGATATTTCTTTATCGCTGGAAAATTTGATCCACGCAACTCTGACGCGCCATCTAAGCTTGCCATTTTCATAGGAAATCCACCCGCTTATAAGATGACAAAACCATGAAAATTTACCTTTTGCTTTAATTTCTTCTATTTTCCCCGGGAAACCGGCATCTGCCTCATAACGAAGCGGTACAAAAAGGACAATGCAAAGCAGCAATACCAGGATTCCCAGTATCACTGCAATTGCGATTCCAATGATTTTTAAAATCAATCCAATAATATGAAGCATTTCCTATTCTCCCGAGATCTTATTCATGTTTGTCCTGTTCTCGTATATAAGAACGGATATCCACATCCCCTGTCTTTTTATAAACTTCTCTTGTGATCTCCTCGATCAGATAAACTGCATCGTCATATCCCGATGCAAGCCCCACCACAAAAATATCGTCATCGTACAGCATATCCTGTCTGAGAAGCGCTGTAGAATAGAATTCAAGCTGATTTTCTCCTTCTTCAATCAGTGCAATCAGGTAGATGGTCAGCGGATACTTCCCCTCTTTTAATTTCTGAATAATCTTATCTTTCTTCTTTCCAATCTCTTCACTAATATACAGATGTTTGTAGAATTTCATAAGCACCGCCTGTCTTTGTTCCGGCAATTCCTCTAATTATAATAGTACGCATTAAATATCTGTTTTGCAACACTGGTTCCGGTAATACTTGCCGTATCTGCATTTTCTACAACAACGCTCACTACAATATCCGGATTCTCCACATTCGAAAAGCCTACGAACCAAGAATGCACCAACTGCTTATCTACACTGACCTCTGCCGTTCCGGTCTTTCCGGCTACGGTGTAGGATTCTCCCGCAAGAGAGGCTCCTGTTCCATAATTCACAACATCTGTCATATATTCAGTAAGCTTGGCTGCCTCCTGCGATGTCATAAGGTCCGCATATTTCTCCGGCATATATTTTTTCACCGTAGTTCCGGTGTAATTTGTAATCTGATCCACAAGATAAGGTTTCATAAGCGTTCCGCCGTTCGCAATCGCTGCGGTGAGCATAGCCATGTGGTATGGACTGACCGTGGTCTTTCCCTGTCCGATTGCCGTCATCATCGTTTCCGCAGTATCCGAATCCTTTGTCAGGCTGAAGTGACTTGAATTGTAGGAAAGATCACTTGGAAGCTTACTGTCAAACAGAAGATCTTTTGTAGTATCTTTCCATTTTTCCTTATCAAGCTGAAGACCGATATTGGAAAAAGAAGTATTACATGAATTTGCAACCGAATCCGCAAGATTTTCTTCTCCGTGTGCGGTTTCCCCATAACAATGGATGGTCGTTCCATCTTCTTCAATATACCCTTCACAATAGTGACTATATGCATCCACATCCGGATTCTCTCTCATAAATTCCAGCGTTGTGACCAGCTTAAATGTAGATCCCGGAGTATACTGGCCAAGGGTTGCCCGATTATAAAGTGCACTGTCAGGATCATTATTCAATGTTTCCCAGTTATCGGCTACTGTATTTGCATCAAACGTGGGTTTGGAAAGCATTGCCAGAATCTTTCCGGTACTTGCTTCTAATACAATAACCGCACCTTTATTATTTCCCAGCGCATTATACGCTGCCTGCTGAAGATTTGTATCCAGTGTAGTCACTATATTATCTCCGACATTTTTTTCTCCCTGAAATTCTTTCACCAGCTTTTCAAGGAAAAAGGCATTCGAAGTCAGAAGATTAAAATTCTGGATCGACTCAATTCCGGATTTTCCTTTTACCGAGTATCCCACCACATGGGCAAACAAATCACCATAAGGGTACTCTCTGGTCTCGGTACCGTCTTCATCTGCTACAGTCTGTGCCAGCACTTCTCCGTTTTGGTCCAGTATTTTTCCTCTGATCACGCGATCCGCCAGAAGGTCCTGACGTACATTATAAGGGCTGTTGATCACTTCTTTGCTTTTTACCACATTAAAGTAGACCATGTATCCGATCATCACAAGAAACAGAGTAACAAACATATAGGTGACTCTTGCAAATTCGTTGTTTGTCATTTTCTTTTTCTTAGTATCTTTCTTTCCGAAGAGACGCTTCACTTTTTGCGCTCCTTGCTTTTGCCAAGCTTCCGCTTCCTGCGGCTGCTTTTTGCGTCCTTGCTTTGGAGGCACTTCCCTGGATACCGGCTTTTGACGCCCTTGCACCTGACCTTGCGGCTTTTGCACCTTCCGTTTTCCTTGCCGGGCCTGATCCTGACCTGACTGAACCCTTCTGCGCTCCCTGGGTCCGGACATCTTTTCGTCGGGAAGGTTTTGAAGCTCCTCGTCCAGCTTGTCCATTTCGTATTTGCTGTGCTCTTTTTCTTTCAATATCCTCTTCCTCGTCTTCTCTTAATATATAAAGTCCCTGAATGATTCCAAACATAATTACTGTACTAAGTACAGAACTTCCTCCATAACTTACCAGCGGAAGAGTTACTCCTGTAGAAGGAATAAACTTTGTCACACCCCCAATGGTAAGAAATACCTGAAATATGTAACATGTTCCGAGTCCCAGGGCTACAAGTTTATAGAAGCTGTCATGCAGTTCCATCGCAATATTCAGGAACATAATATACACACTGACACAGATCATCGTAAGACAAATTGCAAAAATAAGTCCCATTTCTTCTGCAATTGCCGAAAAAATATAGTCCGACTCCGAAACCGGAATCTTATCCGCTGCTCCCTGCATAAGTCCCATTCCAAACCAGCTTCCTGTTCCGATTGCCATCAAGGACTGGGCAAGCTGCATGCCTCCATTATTATAAATGGAAAATGGGTCTTTCCATGCCAGCACACGAACTCTTACGTGATTAAACAGATAATACGCGACAACCGAAGCAGCGCTTCCCGCTCCGACTCCGGCGAGTACATAAAGCGGCTGCCGGGTCGCCACATAGAGCATGACCAGATAAACCGCAAAAATGATCAGCGCGGCACCCAAATCCTTGGAAACTACAAGAATCAGTACATGCAGCGCGGCTACTACAGTAGTGATCACAACATTGCGGAAACTGGTATCCTCCTTCAGACTTGCCGCAGTAAAAAAAACGAACATAATCTTTACAAGTTCTGAAGGTTGCAGCGCTACACCACCAATCTTAATGTTAAGAAGCGCACCTCCTGTTACCGATCCAAACACCACAACCAACGCAAGCATGATCACACCTGCGATCGCATAAAACTTCTTCCATTCGGAAAGTACCTTCACCTTTCGAATGAAAACCGGCACAATCAGACTGATCGCCACTGCCCCCGCTGCAATGATAAACTGCTTTACAGCAAGTGAATAGGATAATCTGGTAATCATAATAAACCCGATTGCAAGGAGCATGCACATGTTGTTAACAACAAGTCTTGAAACCTTCGGATAGATCTTCGTATAAAGAAGAATAATCGCCAGAAGCAGTACGACCTGCATTCCGTAAAATCCTATCATTTTCTTTTCTTCCGTCTGCAGATACAGCACTAAAAATGCCATAAAATGCATAAGAAACATGAGTACATTCTGCCTGCGAAGGATACTCTTCTTCGTATATTCATCTGAGAAACCAAATACTGCAAAACACTCATACGTATATAACGCTATCAGAATGATCATAAGATATTTCGACAGCTCCACTACTATATTTACCAATTTTTCACCTACTTTATCCCTTTTTTCCAGTGTCCCCGGGTGAACTCTCCGTCAGGAAACTCTGATTCGCTCTCATACAGCCGCAGAACTTTTTTCGTCTCTGCAGCATCTTCTACCGTAAACATAAGACGCCATCTTCCTGCCCCCACGTCCTCCACTTCCTCCATCCGGTCAGCCAAATAGAGAGGAACCTGATTGTAAATTACATTATAACAGTAATCACATTCATTTTTTACCACAAATTGCTTTCGATATCTGTCAGTTATTGTCATAGAAGATGATTCTTTCCTACATGTCCCCAGTGTCTTCTTCACGCATCCTGCCGAAACCATCATCGGGAGATGGCCATAAATTACCAACTCACCTTCTTTAACAGGAAGTGTTTCTATCTCTCTTGCCGTCAGTTCAAGAGGCACTGTAAACTCATTTACACCATGCTCTTTCCAGAACGCATGGCCTTCCCTGTTAAACTGATACATATTGTAATCTGTCAGTATTTTCCCTTTAAAATGATGCTCTTTCAAAAAGCCAAAGCTTTCATAATTCCGGATCAGGATACCGTCCCAGCCTGCATGGAAGATCTTCTCGTATGCGGCTTCATAAAGTGCCCTTGTCTCTTCCCTGAAAATGTAGGGCATGATCAGCCAGATTTCTTTTCCATGTTTTCTTACTTCCTGAATGATTTCGCCAAGCTTTGGATTCTCCCAGATTCTCGGAAATAATGTGCAATCTGCATAAATGCGTTCCAAATTCTCTGCGTTTTCAAGGACTCGGATCTGTTCTATCGTTTGTGCAGAAGCGGTAAAACGATGCGTTTTTTTCATATCTTCCAATATGATTGCTGCGGAATCCTTCTGCCAGGTTTTCTCTAATGCTTTCCTTCTGTATTTTGCTGTGATTCTCTGTTCCAGCTTCTCCAGAGCCTCTCTTCGAATCTCATTCAGGCTCTGCATAGGAAGAAACGCTTTTCCCTGGATTTCCACATCCAGTTCTTCAAATTCAAAAGGCGTGTTTCCGGTCTTTTCGAGCTGCTTCTTTACCCGTTCTTTTTCCATCGGCTGATTGACAGCTTCCTGAACGACATCACCTTCTACCGTCACAGAAATATCACACAATGATACCGATAGTTTAGCAGAATCTCCGACAGAAAGTATAAACTTTCCCTTAATTTTTTCTTTTATTTTTCTATCCACATAAGTCTCATGCAGATATTTAATCAATTCTTCATTCCTGGTACGGCTTAAGATCATTCCTTTCTGGAACGGTGTATCTGCAAAAGCAGGGATGATGAAAGTACTTCCCTTTTTCACTTCCGCCTTACAGGTATAGCAATCTGCCTTTTCTTTTCCTCGCCTTGTGGGAAGCTCAATGATATCCTGCGCATTCAGAGAAATAAGAGCCGTACATTCCAGATTTCTTCCATTCTTTTTCAGTACTTTTACTGCAGGAACCCCTGCATGATTCGGTCTGTCAAGCGAAACCATCTTACTTCCGTTTCTGGTATGATAGTAACCCGTGTGAAATCCGCCTCTGTTATAAAGATCCAGAAGCATCTGTCTGTCACTATCTGCTACTTTATATTTTGATTTCGCGTATGCGGCTGCTTCTTCTGCTTTTGGTGCTTTCTCGAATAGTTCCAGATATAAATCCGTATACTTGCGGTACAAATGCGCAACAGCCGCCACATATTCCGGTTTCTTCATTCGTCCTTCAATCTTAAAGGAATCAATTCCAGCTTCCACCATCTCCGGTATGATATCCAATGTACAGATATCCTTAAGACTCAACAAATACTGGCTGTTTTTCTTGCCTTCCGCCTGATAAAGAAGCCTGCAGGGCTGGGCACATTGTCCCCTGTTTCCGCTTCTTCCGCCAAGAAAACTGCTGAAAAGACACTGTCCGGAATAACAGTAACAAAGTGCTCCATGAACAAAGCTCTCTATCTCCAGATTTGTCTCCTTCGCAATCTTCTCCACTTCCCTGATATGGAGTTCTCTTGCAGTAACCACTCTGGTTGCTCCTTCCTGCTCCAAAAGCTTTGCTCCGTCCACACCCGTGATCGTCATCTGCGTACTTGCATGAACTGCAAGGTCAGGAAAGTTCCTCCGAATAAAGCGAAATACTCCGATATCCTGTACGATCACTGCGTCAAGTCCCTGTAAATAATACGGATATAAATACTGATAAAGCTTCTCTTCCATCTCCTGCTCTTTAAGAAGTGTATTCACTGTCAGATACAGTTTTTTCCCGTGCAGATGTACATAATCAATCGCTTCCAGAAGTTCCTCTTCCGAAAGATTATTGGCATAAGCACGTGCCCCGAACATCATTCCTCCTGTATAAACCGCATCGGCTCCTGCTGCCACTGCTGCCTTTAAACTATCCACCGAACCTGCCGGTGCCAGAATCTCTACTATTCTTCCCATAAACTCCTCCCATAGAGCGAAAATAGACTGTCATATGACAGCCTATTTCTTACGGTGATTTTTCATCTCAGTTTCTAACTGTACGATTTTCATCTGTAATTCTCTGTTCTCTTCTTTCAGTTTGTCCAATGCTTTTTCTGCATTCTCGTACTTTATCTGAATGGAAATCAGTTCATGCTTCAGGTCGTACATCTCTTTATCTTTTGCTTCGATATCACTTTCCAAAGCGCCGCCCTGCTTCTTTGCTTTGAAATAGTCATCTGCAATATTGAGTGCCAGAAGTACATTCCTGGCTTCTGCGCTCTGCTTGCGGTATCCTTCACTGCTTGTACACTCTTCAATCTTATGGTTCAGATAAGTGGACACCTTCTGCAGATAGTCTTCGCTCTCGAAACCACTCAGTGTAAATACCTTTCCACCGATGAGAACTTCCGTGTAATTTTTTGACGATGCCATAAAGAACCTCCTTACCCGCTCAATTCCTCATTTCATTATATACTATATTTAGACAAAAAGCCAACTGTTTTTCAACATTTTTATCTGATTTTACATGAAAATATGTGTTTTTCTAATTTTACAATGTAAATTTCATAATTTCTTCTGTCTTTCATCGATTGCTCACACGCAATTTATGCTCTACTTTGTCTCCAGACCCAGATGATGATATGCAAGTTCCGTTACAACTCTTCCTCTCGGTGTTCTCTGGATCAGTCCGTTCTTCAGAAGATATGGCTCATAAACATCCTCGATCGTACCGGCATCTTCTCCAATGGAAGCGGCAAGGGTATCAAGTCCCACCGGTCCTCCCTGGAATTTCTCGATCATCGTAAGAAGGATATTCCTGTCCACGTGGTCAAGTCCTCTCTTATCCACATCCAGAAGATCCAGGGCATATTTCGCCACTTCTTCTGTGATCACTCCGTCATATTTCACCTGGGCAAAATCTCTTACCCTCTTCAGAAGTCGGTTTGCAAGTCTCGGAGTTCCTCGGGATCTCTTTGCCAGCTCCATCGCCCCTCGCTTATCGATTTCCACATTCAGCACCTTAGCCGAACGCATAATGATCGTCTGCAATTCTTCATCCGTATAGAATTCCAGCTTATTCACAACTCCGAACCGATCACGTAAAGGTGCTGTCAGCATTCCGGCTCTTGTGGTCGCACCCACCAGTGTAAATTTGGGAAGATCCAGCCGGATCGATCTGGCCGATGCCCCTTTTCCGATCATAATATCGATTGCATAATCCTCCATGGCAGGATAGAGTACCTCTTCCACCTGTCGGTTCAGGCGATGGATCTCATCCACAAAAAGGACATCCCCTTCCTGCAGATTATTCAAAATCGCCGCCATCTCTCCCGGTTTCTCGATCGCAGGTCCTGAAGTGATCTTCATGTTCACGCCCATCTCATTTGCAATGATTCCGGCAAGCGTCGTCTTACCAAGCCCGGGGGGACCATAAAACAGAACATGATCCAGCGATTCTCCTCTGGACTTCGCTGCTTCAATATAGATCTTCAGTGTCTCCTTCGCTTTTGCCTGGCCGATATAATCCTCCAGAAGCTGAGGTCGTAAATGGTTTTCTATTTTTAAATCTTCTTCCAGATTCTCCGTTGTAATGATCCGCTTTGCCATATTATGCCCCTTACATCAAAAATTTAAGTGCCTTCTTCAAAATCTCTTCCACCGTTGTGTTCTCATCTGCTTCGACCTGGCGCACAGCCTTTAATGCCTCTGTGCTTCCGTATCCCAGTGCTGTAAGCGCCTGTACGGCATCTGACTGTGCTTCCTTATCGGCACCCTGAATGGCCACAGACTCTTCACCTTCTACCTGGTGATTCAACACATCTTCAATACTCAGCTTGTCCTTGAGTTCCAGAATCAGCTTCTCCGCCGTCTTCTTCCCGATTCCGGGTGCAGCCGAAATTGCCTTCACATCGTTCGACATCACAGCAAAACGAAGGTCATCCGGAGAAAGCTGGGATAGTACCCCAAGTCCTCCCTTGGGTCCGATTCCACTCACACCGATTACCAACTTAAATACCTCCAACGCATCTCTGGTCAAAAATCCATAGAGCTGCATGGCATCTTCCTTTACATTCAAATAAGTATGGATCTTCACTTCCATCCCACAAGGCGGAAGCTGTCCCAGAGATTTTGCCGGCATAAAAATCCCATAGCCTACACCACCGACATCTACGATTACCTTGTCTTCCTCAACAGATACAAGTTCTCCTCTAATATATGAAATCATAGCTTCTGCTCCTTCCTCGCACTTCCCATATCAAGGCCGGAAAGTCTTTTTAGCATAGCCTCGGCAAGAACACCGATCACCACTCCCGTCACCGCTCCCGCAATAAGAAGTACCGGCAAATAGTAGGAAACACTGAACGTCTCAACGATCAGCATGGCAATCAGAAGCTGCCCCACATTGTGCATCACTCCGCCGGCCAGACTGACTCCATATACACTGAACCAGCCTTTCTTTTTCAAAAAAGCCATGACAGTAAGACTGAGCATTCCGCCTGCCAGACTGTAAATAATGCTGAACAAATTTGCAAACAGAAATCCGGACAGCAAAATACGCGCAATTGACAAAGCGTACGCTTCTTTCGTTCCCATCTTATATAAAGCCGTTACGATGATCAGATTCGCAAGTCCCAGCTTCACTCCCGGAATGCCGATATGAAATGGTATTAAACTCTCTACATAACTGAAAATAAGTGCCAGTGCAGTAAACACACCAAAATATGCCACCTTCGTCTTCACTTAGCCCCCTCCTAATTCGTAACTGCATCCAGTTCGGATTCGTCCTGATTCTCGATCTGAAGAACAATCTTATTCGGAAGACAGATAATATTCTCCCGGTTCTTCGAAATCGCTTTCTGATGCATGCAAAGCTTGTCGGGGCAGTTCGCTCCTATCATCTTCACCGTTCCATCCTGAATCTGCATCGTGTTCGTCCCGCCATTCAGCTCAATCTCCTGATCCTTGGAAAGATCATAAGAAGCCACCACTTCTCCGTCGATCCGGACCGTCACATATCCCGGATGCTGATCACCAAACTGATATCTGACCAGATAAATGAAAACAGCGATCACTACCACAAAAGCGAATAGAATCACATCATTTTTCTTTAACGTCTTTTTCTCTTCCATGGCTTTTCCTCTCCTTCGTTTATTCTAGCACAGCGTATTCATGAATGCAACCAAATGTTCGATTGATTTTTCTCAGGATGCCCCCTATAATGGAAGCAATAAAACAATCATATAATCGGAGGAAATTATGAAAAAATGGAAATTTACGGGACTCTTATTTCTTATCACGACAGTTCTGCTGGGCGGATGTTCGAACACGTCAAATGAGCCAGCTTCCATAACTTCTACTTTTTTTGACACCGTGATCACAATTACCGTATATAATAAAAACGCAGACAGTATCCTGGATGAATGCATTAAGCTCTGCAAGAAATATGAGCTTCTTTTCAGTCCGACCAACGCAGAAAGTGAAATTTACAAGTTGAACCACGCGAGAGGGAAAAGCGTACAACTTTCTTCAGAAACGATCGAGGCAATTGAGCTCGGGATCCAATACAGTGAACTGACAGAAGGGAAATTTGACATCACAATCGCACCGCTTATCGATGCGTGGGGATTTCAGGGCGACAATCCTTCCGTTCCGTCAGCCACTGCCATTACAGAGGCCAAGAGCCATATCGGATATGAAAATGTAATCATTGATGGAAATACAGTCCGCCTGGTAGACGAAAAGGCAGCCGTCGATCTGGGCGGAATTGCAAAAGGATATATTGCAGACAAGTTAAAAGAATATATGAAGGAAAACGGAGTAACTCATGCACTGATCAGTCTTGGAGGTAACGTACTTGCGCTCGGCGGGAAACCAGATGGAAGCAGCTTCAACATCGGAATCCAGAAACCATTCTCTGAAACCGGCGTCACCATTTCTTCTATAAAACTGGAGGATGCATCGGCGGTCACCTCCGGTATCTATCAGCGGTATTTCGAAGAAAGCGGAACCATTTACCATCATATATTAGATCCTGTCACCGGTTATCCCTGTGATAATGATCTCCTGGGAGTTACAATCATCTGTGATTCCTCAGCCAGGGCAGACGCCTTAAGCACCGCCTGTTTTGTTCTTGGCCTGGATGGCGGCATGAAGCTGGTAAATGAAGATAACTCGGTTGAAGCTGTGTTTATCACTTCAGACTACGAAATGCACTATTCCGACGGTTTTCCGAAATAACCGCCGGACAGTGCATATTAAGGTTAGACGATACTATATTTTTGAAGAGGCCAGCGGATTTCTGCTTTGAATAGATCCGCCTCGGTAATTACCTTGAAGGTTCCTTTCTGAAGCTCCACGAAACTTTTTACGATGGCAAGCCCCAGACCGGAGCCTTCTGTATTTCTGGAAACGTCTCCTCTCACAAAACGTTCTGTGATCTCATCCGGATTAAAATTCAGTTCCGATGCAGAAATATTTTTCAGACGGATCACTACTTCATTTTCTTCTTTTACAATTTCTACATATACTCTTGTATGCGGCATCGCATATTTTGCCACGTTGACCAATAGATTTTCAAATATCCGATAAGTTTTCTGGCTGTCCAGAAGAAGGATCACTTTTTCTTCCGTGAAACTGGTCCGAAGGGATAAATCGGCAGCTTTTAATTTTTCATCCAGTTCCAGTTCTACCTGTTTAAACAAATTCACAATATCAACACTTACCAGATTCAGAGAAATGTTGTCACTATTCGCCTTACTGATTTCAAACAAATCTTCGATCAGTGCTTTAAGGCGCATTGATTTTTGCTCTAATACATCAATATACGCATTTCTCTTTTCTTCATCGCTTTCCTCTTTCAGTAGATTCACATAGGTAATGATCGCAGTCAGCGGAGTTTTCAGATCATGGGAAACATTTGTGATCAGTTCCGTTTTCATTCTCTGACTCTTCACCTCTTCTTTGACCGCTTTCTTAAATCCGGTCTGTATTTTCTGGATTTCTTTGCGGAATGGGCTGAAAATCCCCAGATCTTCTTTGATTTCTACATCCAGATTTCCCTTTGCAATCTCTCCTGTTGCTTCCAAAAGCAGTGCATACTTAGTTCGAAGATCATCAAAATATCTTCTCAGGATGAAGAATAAAATCACTGAATAAATAATCAGTGCAAACACACCGAACACCCACATCAAACAGCAGACAAGAAGAATGCAGAAGTTTGCAGCCACGATTTTCAAAATGGCTTTTGTATTCTTATCTTTCAGATCAATACTGTCAAATGAATGATAGAACTGATTCAGTTTTGCTTTGATCCAATCATAGATACTTCTGAATTGAAGGCCTGATTTCTTCCAGAGTTTCACCAGTAAAACCCTCTCGCTTAAGTAACCTCTGATTCCGAGTGTGTAAATCTGCCTTGCACATCCGCCAATCCAGTACGCTATAGCAAACACTGCCGCCCAAAGGAGAAAGTCAGAAGGATAAGTTCTTCCTCCGTTTCGTTCCACAACCCATCCGCTTCGATCGATCACGAAGAAAAAAACACAGCACGCGATAACAAGTACCAGTTCCAGCGGAGCATGGAAAATACGTTCTTCTCCCGTCTGAAGGCTTTTCAGGCTTGGAAGCCACATCGCAAGAAGCATCATAAGCATCGCAATCACAAAAATCGTATAGAATTCTATCTCCGGTGTGAAAATGTATTCATAAATCATCTGATTTTCCATATAGACACTCAGATTCTCATCGGTCATTCCGTAGTAAAATGCCACATTCTGCGGGTGTTCAGGAAAACGATTTCCCGTATGGGAATCCCATTTTTCATCATAGGTGGTCTCATTTCCTATGGCATAACGCAGTTCCCTTTCCAGTTCATCTGCTTTCTCGCCGGTACAGTCGATATAATACGGCATTCCGTTTTCATCATACCCAAAAGCAACCCCTAGTGCATAAGAATCCCACTTTTCAAGCACCTCATCCGCGTCTTTCGCGGTAATACCTTCTGCCTTGGAAGGTCTTGTATCCGTCCCTTCTGTCCGTCCGTCATCTGACGTACTATCTTCCGCAGTAGTTTCATTCAACATGCTTTCATCCAAAGGATATTTGACATAATCCATATAAGGTGCCAGATTTTCAAATGTCTGATAAGTACCAACGTAATCATCTCTCATCAGATAGCCATTTGCATCGTCACTTTTCCCATCCGCATAATAAAGGACATAACTGCTGCAAATCATATCGTCCAAAATTTCTGTATAACTTTCCTGTGCTTCCCTGACTTTTGCATGCGCATCTTCTATCTCGCGGTAAAATTTCCCATAATATTGGATCATCACCAGACTCGCAAATGAAATTGCCAGAATGATCAGCACAACTGCGAGTTTATGCCTGTTTTTCAATTTTGTATCCAACGCCCCACACCACCTTTAAATATTTTGGTTCTTTCGGGCAGCTTTCAATTTTTTCACGGATATTCCGCACATGGACCATGATCGTATCCGTATTGATCGCCCGTTCGTTCCACACTCTTTCATAAATTTCTTCCGATGAAAATACCCTTCCGGGATTTTTCATCAGTAATAATAAGATCTTATATTCAATCGGAGTTAATTTTACCGGTTCTCCGTCCACCGTCACTTCCACCGTTTCCTCATTCAGCTCCAGTCCGCCTACAATATGAATGTTCTTGTTCTCATTCTGCTTACTTAATTTCTCAGCAAATCTTCTGTATCTTCGAAGCTGCGAATTCACCCTTGCAAGAAGCTCCATCGGTGTAAATGGTTTTGTCACGTAATCATCCGCACCGATGTTAAGTCCCATGATTTTGTCAACTTCTTCCGACTTGGCAGATAACATAATGACTGGAAAATCATGATTCTCGCGCAAGCGCATCGTCATCGTGATTCCATCCATTCTCGGCATCATTACATCCACAATTGCCAGATGGATTTCCTCTTTTTCTATCACTTCAAGTCCCTTGATGCCATCTGCTGCCTGGAACACCTCGTATCCCTGGTTTCTTAAATATATTTCCACTCCCTCACGAATCTCTTTATCATCTTCTACAATCAAAACATGATTCATTTCCATGTTCATTTCCCTCATTTCTTTTTGTTTTGTAGCGTATTTCATACCTTTTTATTATACACTATTTCTCACCTCCGTAAAGTGAACTGTAATTTTGACCACCTTGGTGTTATATATAGAATAGTTGAGACTTCTTAAAGACTGTGGCAGAAAAAACTAAAGAATTTCTAAAGTTTTGCTCCGGGAAAGGAACAAAAAATGCGTAAAAAAAGACGGTATAGCTTTTTATGCTATTCGTCTTTTTCACTTTTCTTTAATATGCAAGACCAATTCCAACTGCAGCAATTACAAAGAAGAACATCACAATAACAAATGCGATTACATTAACGATCAAATATGCACGGCAGAAATTCTTTCGGTTAACATTACCGCCACCTCCAAATGCCCAGATACAATATACAATAAGCCCGAAACATGGAACCATACCAATCAAAAGTGTCAGAAGCCACTCGCCAAAAGAAAGCGGGCTCTCATCCACGTGGTTCTGCTGCGGTGTATAATACGTCTGATTCGGATTCTGACTGGGATCCTGATTCGGACCACTTTGCTGATTTGGCGATCCGGTACCATAGTAAGTATTCTGCTGCTGGCCTGCGCCATATCCGGCATTTGGATCCCCGTAGTTATAATTTCCATGCGACGGCTGACGATAAGCTGCATTCGGGTCTGTGTATACCGGCTGCTCTTTGTTCTGTTCTGCATTCTCCTGTGGCATATCCAAGACAGCTTCTCCATCCTCTTCTGGCGATTTATTCTCAAATTCACTATCCATAATTTCTTCCTCCAAACATTTTACTTAATCATAAACTGTTTTCAAATTGGTTACATAATATCACAGCAATATTCAAAAAACAACATTCTTCACATACCTTTCACAATTCTTTTTGTATTGACAATTAGGTGTCTTGAATTACAAGCTTATTTAGAAAAAGGATGTAATTCAAGTACGCCTCGGCGTACTTGCTGCGAGGTGCGCGTCATGCTTTGCATGACACAATACATCTGCGCACCTCTGCAATCCGCCGGAGGCTTTATCTTGGAAGGAGATTGGACTCCCACCAAGACATATTTGTCACA
>JAXFTO010000059.1:0-3108 GCA_034176745.1 Bariatricus sp.
ATCGGTCAGATTGTGTCGGCTGCTTTACTATTTACATTCCACAGCAGACTGGATAAAGAGTTTGATCATGATGTGAAATTTATGAAACCGGATATCGCGATCATTAAGGAAATATATGCAATCGGACTTCCGGCTATTATTGCGCAGGCATTGATGTCGATCATGGTGTATGTCATGAATCTGATTCTGAAATTCAATCCAGCGGCACAGACGGCATATGGATTATTCTATAAGGTTCAGCAGTTTGTATTATTCCTTGCATTTGGTCTTAGGGATGCAATTACACCGATCATCGCATTTGGCTATGGAATGCGCAGTAAGAAGAGAATTCGGCAGCGGTGGACGTTTTATCGGAGAGAAAGTGGCTAAGAAACTTGGAATATCTTATTATGACAAGAATATGATTCATCAAATTGCAGAAGAATCAGGATTATCGCCGGAGTATATCCGGGAAACCGCAGAATTGTCTCCAAGAAAGGGACTGCTTGCCTATGCATTTGCAGGACGGGATATGACAGGAAAATCTATTGGAGATCTTGTGTATGAAGCTCAGCGGAAAATTATTTTAGAAATTGCAGAGAAAGAAGAATGCGTGATCATTGGAAGAAATGCAGACTTTATTTTAAAAGACAGAGATGATGTGATCAATGTCTTCATCCATGGAAATATAGAAGAAAAAACAGAACGTATCTGCCGGTTATACAATATAACGGAGCAAGATGCGGTGAAAATGATGAGTGATATTGATAAAAGACGTATGGCGAATTACAATTTTTATACAGACCAGAGATGGGGATTTTCAAAGAATTATACATTGGCCCTGAATAGCTCGCAGTTAGGATATGATTTGTGCGAAGAGATAATAATGAACTGTTTTCAGATGTAGTGCTCCCACAAACCAATGAAATCATAAAGCATTTTGAACAAAAGCAGTTTTTACAGATTTTTTTATCTTGAATTTTCTGTAAAGGCTGCTTTTAACTTTAACTTTAACATTTACATATATTGTAAAAAAAGAAATCAGGATTTTCGAAAAATGACTGAACAGAACCTGGAAAATTTATTGAATCTTGCACTGGATGCAACAGAAGAAGAACGGGAAAAATCACTAAATCTGGATGTGGGATATTATCCAATCGAAAAAGAATGGGAACTTATCATAAAATACTCCGGAACGTTGGAAATGGTCCGGGAATTTGCCGTACAGGTCACAGAATTGAAAAATGAGTATGCCATTGTGGTGGTGCGAGAATCGGATATTCAAAGACTTGCAGATCTGCCACAGATTGAATATGTAGAAAAGCCGAAAAGGTTATATTTTCAAGTAGAAAATGGAAGAAGGGTATCTTGTATGAATTCTGTACAAGATGCCCGCTTTTTCATTCCGGGAAGACCTGCCGAAGCGGAAGGACTTTTCGGAAAAGATGTACTTGTAGCAGTTCTGGATTCGGGGATCGATTATGCAAATATGGATTTTCGAAATTCTGATGGTACCACAAGGATTGTCAGTATCTGGGATCAGACCATTCAGGGAGTGCCTCCGCGGGGATATGCGCTGGGGACTGAGTACAGCCGGGAGGAGATTAACGAGGCACTTATGGAAAATGATCCCATGGAAATGCGCAGGCTGCTTCCGGTGACAGATACTTCCGGACACGGGACGGCGGTGGCAGGGATTGCTGCAGGAAACGGACGCGGAAGCGGAGTCAGATATCGCGGTGTGGCGACGGAAAGTGAACTGATTATTGTAAAACTTGGAAGACCACGAGAAGAAGGATTTCCAAGGACGACGGAACTGATGATGGGACTTAATTACGTAGTGGAAAAAGCATTGGAACTGGGAAAGCCTGTGGCAGTGAACATCAGTATTGGAAATACGTATGGCTCACATGACGGCACCTCTCTTCTGGAGCGTTTCATCGATGACATTGCAAATTTCTGGAAAAGTGTTATCTGTATCGGAACCGGGAATGAAGCAGCAAGCGCCGGTCATATTTCCGGAACACTTCGGGAAGGAAATGAAGAGCGTATTCAGCTTGCAGTGCAGGAAAATCAACCGACAATTAACGTACAGATATGGAAATCTTTTGTAGATGAAGTAGAAATATCACTTAGAACACCAGCGGGAACGTTAGTTGGACCGATTCAGAAGATATTGGGGCCGCAGCGGTTCCGGGTGGGAGAAACCGAGATTCTTCTATATTATGGAGAACCCAATCCATACAGCGTAGCCCAGGAGATTTATCTGGATTTTCTTCCTGCAGGAACTTATATAACAAGCGGTGTGTGGGAAATTATACTTACTCCGCGGAAAATTGTGGAAGGAGAGTATGAAATGTGGCTGCCAAGTGAGAATGTGTTAAATAAAGGAACTGGTTTTTTATTCCCTAAGGAAAATATTTCACTGACGATACCATCTACTGCTGAAAGAGTGATTTCGGTTGGGGCGTATGACGCACTGACATTTACTTATGCCAATTTCTCGGGAAGGGGATATCTTCTGGGAGGCGGAAGGATAAAACCGGATCTTGTTGCTCCGGGAGTGAATGTCACGACTGCCCGCGCCGGAGGAGGAACGGTGACAGCGAGCGGGACATCTTTTGCGACACCTTTTGTGACCGGGGCGGCAGCTCTCCTTATGGAGTGGGGGATTGTGTGGGAGAATGATCCTTTTTTGTATGGGGAGAAGGTGAAAGCTTACTTAAGAAGAGGAGCCAGAGCGCTCCCGGGATTTGAAGAATATCCGAATTCACAGGTGGGGTATGGGGCTTTATGCGTGAGCGAAAGCCTGCCTAAGAGATGAAGTTAAAAAGAAACGAAAAATTACAAAATGCTGTTGACGGGACAAAGTTTTAATAAAAAATGAAATGGTACAATAAATTAAAAATATTGAAAAGGATATTGACATGTATTATAATTTTAATACGAAGATCAAAGATGTTAGCAATTAAATAAAAAATGAACAAAAATAAAATTAATAAATAAATTGATAAAATAGAACAAAGGAGACAGAGTGGAATGAGAATATCAACAGCTGAGATTAAAATGTTAATAAAAGAATGTGTTAGGCAGGGTGGAATGTACACTGCACCAGATTTTAAAGAGTAT
>JAXFTO010000060.1:0-2820 GCA_034176745.1 Bariatricus sp.
GTTGTGACAAATATGTCTTGGTGGGAGTCCAATCTCCTTCCAAGATAAAGCCTCCGGCGGATTGCAGAGGTGCGCAGATGTATTGTGTCATGCAAAGCATGACGCGCACCTCGCAGCAAGTACGCCGAGGCGTACTTGAATGGGAACATAAGGGCATCGCTCTGTTCCCGACAAAAGAGTATGATAGAAATGGCGTGTTCTCCGGAAGTGCGCTGGAGGTAGATGATAAATTGTATCTGTATTATTCAGCCGTTCGTTATCTGGAAGAAGACAGTGAGAATATTCATATGGCCCAAAATGAACGGTTTGAGACCAGTCAGGCGATGATAATCTCAGAAGACGGAGAGCATTTTGATAACTGGAAAGATAAGATGCGGATCATCCCGGTGATTCGGGATGATGGAAAAGCGCATGCGACACATACGCGGGATCCCAAGGTATGGAAGGATAAGGATACTTATTATATGGCGCTTGGAAGCACATATAAAGTGGAAACGGGACGCCTTGTCATTTACACAAGTAAGGACGGGATAGACTGGAAATTTGCAGATCAGTTTCAGGATAAAAGATTTGGTGAGATTTTGGAATGTCCGGACATTTTTAAAATAGGTGCGGACTGGGTGTTCGAAGGTTCTGCAATGCACATTGCGGATCCGAAAGAAGGATATGAAAATCATGCGATTTGCGCACTGGCTGATTATGATCCGGAAACATGTGCATTCTCATTAAAAGGAGAATGCTCCTATGTAGATTACGGAATGGATCTTTATGCACCGCAGACGAATCTGGATAAAGCCGGACGAAGAGTAATGATTGGTTGGATGCGAATGCCGAAAGCGGTAAATGATGATGGCAAGGAGTGGAATGGTATGATGTGCCAGCCAAGAGTGATTGATGTGGAAAACGGCCATGTATTTTTCAGAGTACATCCAGAAGTAAGAGAATATTTTAATAAAGTGTCAGAAATACCTCAGAAACTGGATTATTCGAATCCATTTTGCCTGGAAGTGAAATTAGATGAAGGAGAGAGCCTGAATATCGGAGGCTACCGAATCTGGATGGAAAATGGTGCGGTAAATGCAGATCGGAGCATCGTATTTGCGGGAGTGAAAGGGTACCCGCTGACAGGAAAAAGTCCAGCAGTATCCGGAAGCTGTAAGCTGGAAGTGTTTGTGGATAAGAACCTGATCGAGATTTTCATAAATGATGGAGAATTTGTGATCAGCCATGTGGTTTATGAGTTGGGAGATAGCTTTGAAATAGATTGTAATTCCCCAAAAGAGGTTCTCTTTTACATGCACGACGAAGATCTGAGTGCATAAATAAGAATAGGATTCTGGGATAAAGAAAAGGATGGAGCATAGTAAATGCTGCCATCCTTTTGAATTTTTGTGCAGATTTAAGAATGAAATCAATTCTGATTCCGGCAGTGTTAAGTATTTGAAGTGTTATAATAAGTACGAACTTTGGGTTGCAGTGCAGGAATAACAGGTACTATAATATCCGCGGAGATAGTATTCTAAGGAAACTATACTCTGTCTGATTCACTGTGGTTTTCATGCCAGATTTAAGAAAGGAAGTTGAAGATGACAGTAGAAATGCTTAAAGGGAAGATACATCGTGCGACTGTCAGGCAAGCTGAACTTGACTATGTAGGAAGTATCACAGTGGATGAAGATCTTCTGGATGCAGCCGGTATATTAGAGTATGAGAAAGTTCAGATCGTCGATGTCAATAATGGCAGCAGATTCGAAACATACACTATCTGCGGAGAGCGTGGAAGTGGAATGATTTGTTTAAATGGTGCTGCGGCAAGATGTGTCAGTGTGGGAGATAAGATTATTATTATGGCTTATGCGATGTATGAGCCGGATGAAGCAAAAATGCAGAAACCTGCAGTGGTTTTTGTAGATGAGGAGAACAAAATAAACCGTGTGACGAATTATGAGAAACACGGACTTTTATCGGACATGAAATAGCAATTGTAACAGACGGACCTGAATACATGGCCGAATTGTTGCTGATATTTAGGAAACATGTGGATGAAACGGCAGTGGAATCAGAAAGAGACTGTCTCCAAATTCTATGAAACGAGGAGAAAAAAGATGCAGGTTACAAAAACTGTAGAAGAAACAAGAAAACTGATCAAGAACTGGAAGAGAGAAGGAAAAAGTGTCGGACTTGTACCGACCATGGGCTTTTTGCACGAAGGGCACGCAAGCCTGATAAAAAGATGCCGCGAGGAAAATGATATCGTGGTCGTTTCGGATTTCGTGAATCCGACACAGTTCGGTCCAAATGAGGATCTGGAAGCTTATCCGAGAGATTTTGAAAGAGACAGTAAGCTTTGCGAAAGCCTTGGAACGGATTTGATCTTTCATCCGGAACCGGAAGATATGTATCAGGATCCATGTGCATATGTGAGTATCGATACGCTCTCAGAGACACTTTGTGGGAAAACAAGACCGATTCATTTCAAAGGAGTGTGCACGGTGGTTCCCAAACTATTCAATATCGTGACACCGGATCGGGCGTATTTCGGTCAGAAAGATGCCCAGCAGCTTGCAATCATCCGCAAAATGGTATCTGATCTGAACTTTGATATTGAAATTGTAGGTTGCCCGATCGTGCGTGAAGAAGACGGACTTGCCAAATCTTCCAGAAATACTTATTTAACAAAATATAGCAAGAATTCTCCCACCTCTTTAGGTGGCGAGATGAATTGCAAAAAATATGAGAGAACACTTGTTCTAATATGCCAGATGTGGTATAATATAATCAGTCGAATAAAAGAAAGGATTGATTATAATATGGATTTGG
>JAXFTO010000061.1:0-7308 GCA_034176745.1 Bariatricus sp.
TAACAATCATTCACATAATTAGGAGGATTATATGGCCGGCAGAGTAACCATACAGGATATAGCTGACGCCCTCGGTGTTTCCAGAAACACTGTTTCTAAGGCGATTAACAATACAGGCATCCTTGCTGATGCAACCAGAGACAAAGTTTTAAAAAAAGCAATGGAAATGGGATATAAGCAGTTTTCATATGTAACAATTGCAGACACAGGCAAACCGTCCCTTTCTATTTCCACCCCGAATGAGCGCGGTGAAATCGCACTGTTTACCACAAGTTTTTTGGGTAATTCCCATTTTGCATCCACAATGCTGGACAAATTTCAGCGAGAGCTTTCCCAGTTAGGCTACAGTCTGACCATGTACCGCATTCTTCCGGATGACCTTCACCGGCTTTTGCTCCCGCCTTCCTTTGCGAAAGAAAGGACCGCCGGAATCGTCTGCATCGAGTTGTTCGATTCCGCATATAGCCATATGGTCTGCTCTCTTGATCTGCCTGTCCTTTTTGTTGACACTCCGGCCGATCCTCTGGGTTCACCGCTGGTAGCAGACAAGTTATATATGGACAACCGCACTAATATTTATCGCTTTGTAGAGGAAATGTCTCGAAGGAAAAAAACAAAAATTGGATTTATCGGAGATTATCTGCACTGCCATTCCTTTTTTGAACGTTATATGGGATACCGCGATGCCATGTACCTGCTTGGTTTACCTATATCTGACGAATACAGTATTCTTGACCGCGAACCATTTTCCCGCAAATATGAGGAGCTCCTGACAGATCGTCTGAAAAATATGAAAGAGCTTCCTCAGGTGTTTATCTGTGCAAATGATTTCGTAGCTCTGGATGCCATAAAGGCTTTAAAGAGGCTTGGCTATTCTGTTCCGAAAGATGTGTACCTCTGCGGTTTCGATGATTCTCCGGAATCAAAAATCATAACGCCTTCTCTGACAACCATCCATATACACAGCCAGATCATGGGCTACTACGCAGTACATTTATTAATATCGCGAATAAAGGAACCAGATTTAAACTATCGAACCATGCACGTTGAAACTGACCTGATCTACAGAGAATCTACGGAGGATTAAACTATTATGAACAGTTTACTTAACCCGGATAATCCGGTCATGCAATTCATTACAAAAATCGTTAATGCAGTATATCTTAACATCCTGTGGTTTTTTTGCAGCCTTCCGATTTTTACCATCGGCGCTTCTACAACTGCATTATACTATGTCACTTTAAAAATGGTCAAAAACGAAGAAGGCAATATCACAAAAGCTTTTTTCCACTCTTTCCGTGAGAATTTCAAACAGGGAACCGTCATCTGGCTGATTCTTCTGGGATTTGGAATTCTCTTCGGAATAGACGGTTATGTTCTGTATCACATTCGTTTTGAGAATGCGTTCTGGACAATTTGTACCGCCGTTTTGATTGTAGCAGCCGTTGCATACGCCATCATATTGATGTATATTTTTCCGCTTCTTGCCAGATTTAATAATACAACTCTGGCCATGTTTAAAAACTCAATTATGATTGGCATGCGCTTTCTTCTCTGCACCGTGCTGATGGCTGTAATTTACTTTATTATGATTTTCGTAATCATAAACATCTTTACACCCGCAATTATTTTTGGTGAAGGGCTCTGCGCTTTCCTGTGTTCTTACCTGCTTTCCAATATCCTGTTGATGTGCGAAGAGAAATCAGAGTCTGTCGAAAACTCCTCACCGGACGATTCACAATAACTGCCTATCGGTATCTGTCACAGGTTTTCAGTCTGGGCAGATGCCGTTTGAACCATAGTAGAAAGGAATTCTCATGAAGCTGAAACAAAAAGCGTCACCGGAGCTGGAAAAACTGAAAACCCTTCACGGACCACAAAAAATCCGGTATATTTGGGATTATTATAAGCTGCCCATTGTGGTACTTTGCATTCTTCTGTACATACTTGGTTATTCCCTTTACGGACATTTTACCCACAAGGAAACGATCCTCTATACTGCCTTAGTCAACGTATCTGCAAGCGATTCCCTTACTGAACAACTGAGCACCGGTTTTCTGGATTCTCTTGATCAAGACACTTCCAAAACCACCATGCAGCTATATACCGGATTATATTTGACCGACGATGAGACCAATCCCTATCACGAATACACCTATGCATCCCGCATGAAGATCCTGGCTTCCATTGACGGGAAACAGCTGGATGTTGTCCTTATGAATAAAGAAGCATTTGATGCCTTTTCACAAAACGGATATCTCTGCGATCTGGAAGAACTGCTTTCAAGTGAAGATGTAGATTTATATAACCGATTAAAGCCTCATCTGGTAACAAATACTGTCATCCTTGAAGACAATTCCACCGATCTGCAGCTGGATCCCTCTATTACTTATCAAGCAGTCACGGAGGAGCATCCATTTGGTCTGGATTTATCACAAACATCTATGATTTCTGATGCTGGATTTAGTGACATAGTATATTTAGGAATCATTGCAAACAGTCCTCGGACAGAAGAAGCTATAAATTATGTCAGATATCTGTTGTAGGGACGTTCCTTTTTACTGATTACAGAGGTGAACACGAAATGGATTATTGTATAAAAAACATGGATTTAGCAGAAGAAGGGCGGAAGATATTGGCCAGAACGGTTCTGAAAATGCCGGTTCTGGATCTAATTAGTGTCCGATTTCAAAACCTCCGTCCCTTTGAGGGACTTAAATCTGGATGAGTATACCCTTGAAAACGGCAATCACTTGTTTGTTATTGCTGATGGACGGGTTGCCAATCTCGTATGCGCAAACGGCAACCCTGCCGATGTTATGGATATGTCTTTTTCTGTGATGGCGTTCGGTGTAGAGTATCTTGTCAAAAACAAGGGGAAATTAGAAAACCACATGCTTAATGTACCCTTAGAGTTGGACTATCAGGTTGTGAGACTAAAATTGGGGGCTCTGGGCATCAACTTTGATAAGCAGACCGAGGAGCAGAAGAATTATACCCAACAATTTGTCACTCATGAATGATTATAAACCGTTTCATTGGCAAGCAAAATGGATCGGCGGCCGTGAATCAGAGAATGAGAAGAAACGTCTCCTAAGCATGAAGAGGAAACAGTAAGCTTCTCATTCTGCATTTTAGCCACATCAGCATTCTTACACTCTTTCTATAATGCTACCGTCAGTTGCAATCGTCACCACATTCCACGGAATAAATTTCCCGCTATCCTGAAGTGCTGTTTTCACTGCATTTTCGATACCTCCACAGCAAGGCACTTCCATCCGTACCACTGTAACACTGCGAATATCATTATTGCGGATAATCTCAGTCAATTTTTCAGCATAATCCACAGCATCCAGCTTCGGACATCCTACCAGTGTAATACGTCCTTTGATAAAGTCCTTATGAAAATCAGCATAAGCATAAGCGGTACAGTCCGCAGCTACCAAAAGTTTTGCGCCATCAAACCATGGAGCCTTCACAGGTACCAGTTTGATCTGAACAGGCCACTGCCGAAGCTCAGATTCTTGCGGTGCGATTGATACAGAAGCAGTCTCCTGACGTTTGATAGCTTTTGCTGCAGATCCCGGGCAACCGCAAGGCAACGTCTGTTCCTTTTTCGCTTTTGCAGCCAGAACTGCTGCCTCATCATAAGCAGCCGCCTCCCGCTCCACAAAGGAAATCGCCCCTGTGGGACATGTCGGAAGACAATCTCCCAGTCCATCGCAATAGTCGTCTCTAAGCAGCTTTGCTTTTCCATCCACCATACCAATGGCACCCTCATGGCATGCTGCAGCACATGCCCCGCAGCCGTTACATCTTTCTTCATTTATTTGAATAATTTTACGTATCATTGTATTTCCTCCCATTTTTTCTGTACTTGACGTTACAAGCTTATTCTATTATACTGGCAAAAGAATGTCTGTTGGAATTCCAACAAAGGAGGATTAATGTGAAAGATTTTTTTGAAATATTATCGAAATGCCCATTATTTGATGGTATTGAACAATCTGATTTGAATGCTATGATAGCATGTCTGAATGGGAAAACTATTAATGTCCCAAAAGACAGTCCAGTTTTTCTTGAGGGTACCCCTGCCCGGTTTTTAGGTGTTGTTCTTTCCGGTACAGTGCAAGTGATCCGGGAAGATTATTACGGTAACCGAAGCATAATGACCTGCCTCCGGCCTGGAGAATTATTTGCAGAAGTATTTTCTTTTGCCGGTCTTGAAACCATGCCTGTAAGCGTTATTGCCGTCAAGGACAGCGAGGTACTCCTTCTGGATTGCAGACGTGTTCTCACCTCATGCTCCAATTCCTGTCATTTTCACAATCGCCTGATGAAGAATTTACTTCAGGGGATGGCACAAAAGAATTTGGCACTGTCACAAAAAATCCGATATATGTCACAGAAATCAACAAAAGAAAAATTAATGGCCTATTTTTTAGATCAAGCCAAACAGCACGGTAGCACGGAGTTCGTAATTCCTTATAACCGACAGGCACTGGCAGATTATCTGGGTGTAGAACGCAGTGCCATGTCAGCTGAAATCAGTAAACTGAAAAATTCCGGGCGGATTGATACAAAAGGCTCCTGGATATCAATAAAATCGTGAACATCACAGCCGTTTCTCCACAGCCTGAAAACATCCGTTTATTCCCAAAGCCAATCCTGCAGACAGGACGCTCCCGCAGACAATTTTATTCACATTCAGGGTCCGCAGTCCGTCAAACAAAATCGTTCCCAGACCTCCGGCATTGATCATGGCTGCAATGGTTGCAATTCCGATAGTGGACACAATCGAAAGCTGAATTCCGGTAAACAGAGCCTTTTTTGCCAATGGAATACGAATTCGAACCAGCACCTGCATCGTACTCATTCCAAGCCCTTCTGCCGCCTCCGTTACTGCCGGATCCACGCAAAACAGACCAGCAACAAAATTCCGGAGCAATAAGTATTGATTGTACACGGTCAGTACAATAACAGCGGTAGGCATCCCCAGCCCGGTAACCGGAATCAGCAGGGCAAATAGCGCAAGACTCGGCACAGAATACAGCACAGAGAAAATCTGAATCAGAATCTCTCCCAGTATTCTCCAGTATATCGAAACAAGAGTCAGCAAAGCCGCCAGAAGCAAAGAAAAGAACAGTGTTATTGCCACAATCTGCAAATGTTCCAGCAAAGCTTCCAGAAGATCATCATAATGTTTTCCCAGATATTCCAGCATAACAATTCCCATCCTTTCTCATTTACCCGGCAGATCACAGCAGCTTCTCCCACAACGCTTCCTGTTCCCGTGCCGACTGAATAAGCTTCTTCACAAACGGATCTGCCGGATACCGTACAATCTCCTCCGGAGTTCCAAATTGTCTGATTGTTCCCTCACTCATAATCATAATTCTATTGCCGAGCTTCAGCGCTTCATTGATATCATGTGTCACAAACAAGAACGTTTTGTTCGTTCCCTGATGTAGATGCAGCAATTCATCCTGCAGCCCGGACCGGGTAATGGCATCTAACGCACCAAAAGGTTCATCCAGCAACATAATCCTTGGTTCTACAGCCAATGCCCGGGCAAGCCCGACTCTCTGCTGCTGTCCACCGGACAACTGAGATGGATAACGGTTCCGGTATTCTTCAGGATTCAAATGAATCAACCGTAACAGCTCATCTACCCGGCTGTCAATCCGGGATTTTTCCCATTTCAGGAGAGTCGGAACTGTCGCGATATTTTCCGCAATCGTCATATGCGGAAACAATCCCACCTGTTGAATTACATATCCGATTCCCCTGCGCAGTTTTACCGGATCCTCCTCCGCAATATTTTTCCCGAACAGCAAAATACTGCCGCCATCCGGTTCGTACAGGCGGTTTACCATTTTTAAGAGTGTCGTTTTTCCACAGCCAGATGTTCCAAGAATTGTGATAAATTCTCCCTCCTCAACAGTAAAAGATACCTCTTTGACCGCATCCGCTCCTGCTCCTTTGAATCGTTTACTGACATTTAGAAATTCAATTGCTGTATTTCCCATAATCGCTCCATTTTATATGATATTACTTTATCGTCTCGTAAAATTCTTCTGCTACATCTTCATATTCTTCCTTATCTACATCGACCTTCGCATTCAGTTTTGTCAAAGTCTCTGTATCCAGTGCAGCACTAACCTTGTTTAAAATGTCTGCGATTTCAGGATTCTCCTCCAAAACATGATCCCGCACCACCGGTGCCAGATTGTACGGAGGCCATACATGTTTATCATCTTCCAGCAAAGTAAAGGAATCCGTATCCGCAAGCTGGCCGTCTGTCGTATAAGCAGGTGTCACATCCGCTTCATTATTTCTCAAAACCTCGTATTTCAGACCGCCGTCGTAGACTTTACTGGATTTCCAGTTAAAGTCACCATATACCTTTTCCAGAGCCGGAAGACTGTCTTCACGCTCGTCAAAATCTCCCTGCGATGCGAACCGCAGCTCTGACGCATGCTTCTGCAGTTCAGAAATCGTCCTGATTCCCAGCTCTTCTGACACATCGGTGCGGATTGCCAGTCCCTGCCCGTCATTTGCCTGTGAATAATCAAGCCATGTCACCTGAAACTGCTTCTCATACTCTTCCTTAACCGTATTATACACCTCTTCCGGATCCGTAATCATATCCATCCCAAGGACGGTCATCAATCCCGTACCGGTATACTCCGGATACAGATCGATCTCATCATTGATCAGTGCTGTGTGTACCACAGACCCTGCAATATCAAACACCCGGTCCACTTCATATCCGGCATCTTCCAGCGCAAGTGCATAAATTTCTGATACGATCAGCCCCTCTGTGAAATCCTTCGATCCAACACGAATCACTGCATCTTTCTTTTCACCGCTCCCTTTTTCATTATCGGAAGCACCGCTGCAGGCAGCAAGCGTTCCTGCCATTCCCGCACACAATAAAATTGCTGTCGCTTTTTTCCAAAAATGTTTCATGTTCTGTTTTTCTCCTTCCGTTTTCATGCTTTTCTTCTAACCAAAAATATCGGGCACAAATATCCTGCCCTCAATTACACACATATTGATATTTGTAACTGTTCAGAGCCAAGCAGATTTGTACAAAAAAAGTGCTCACGAATGCAAGCATTCATCGCCCTTTTTTGACAAATCTGCTTGGCTCTGAACAGTTACAATTTATAAAAGATAAAAAATGGAGATGCAAGATGATATCAACTTTCGACATTACAAAGCTGAATGCTTTGTTAAAAGATTTTTATAACCTTACACAGATTCGTATTACAATATTTGACGAGAATTTTCATGAGCTTGCTG
>JAXFTO010000062.1:0-16465 GCA_034176745.1 Bariatricus sp.
AGGAAACGATGTTCTTCAGGCAGCTCCGGACATCATGGTAACAGATTCCCTGACCGGTAACATCCTTGTTAAGATGCTTTCATCCTTCATGACAGGCGGAAGCTTCGAAGCAACCGGATTTGGTTATGGACCTGGTATCGGTGAAGGATATGAGCAGCTCGTTATGATCGTATCTCGTGCATCAGGAGCTCCGGTTATTGCAAATGCGATCCGTTACGCAGCTCAGCTGGTAAGAGGAAAAGTATTTGAAGTAGCAAAAGAAGAATTTGCTGCAGTTAAGAAAGCCGGATTGAAAGAGATTCTGGATGCTCACAAAGCAGCTCAGAAACCTGCAGCTGCTGAAGAAGAAGTAAAAGAACCACCGAAAGAAATCGTAACAGCACAGATTCCTGGAATCGAAGTTATGGACCTTGAGGATGCGGTTAAAGTTCTCTGGAAGATGAACATCTATGCAGAAAGCGGAATGGGATGTACAGGTCCGATCATCCGTGTATCTGATGCAAATCTTGCAAAAGCAGAAGAAGAACTGAAGAAAGCAGGATACATTAACTAGTTGATTATTTAGTTGATATCCAGTATAATATGAGGGAGACAAAGCACGAAAGGTGCGTTGTCTCCCTTTTGTACGTTAATTTAGCTATAAAGATAATCATAATACAGGAGTATGGAATGGATACACAATTATTGATAAAAACAGCGATGTCAGCGGGTGAGATATTGCTTCGAAGTGGAGCGGAGACATACCGTGTCGAAGATACGATGCATCATATTTTGAATATGGCGGATAATCTTGAAATGACGGAAGTTCTAGTAGTAATGACAGGAATTACCGCATCGGTCAAGATTCAGGGAGAGAAAGCTGTAACACTGGTTAAAAGAGTGGATAACCGGGAAAATAACCTACGAAGAGTTGTACTAGTCAATGATATATCCAGAAGATACTGCGGGGGAGAGATTACCCTTGAAGAAGCTTATGATAACTTAAATGATTTAAAAAAGCATGAATATCGAAGAATAAGGTATTGTATGGCCACAATTGCTGTCTGCACGGGATTTTCTATTTTTTACGGAGGCGGTCCGCTGGAGGTGATTTCTTCTTTTCTTGTCGGTGCTTTTTTGGCAATTTGTGTAGAGGCAGTCAGAGATTTAAGAGTCCATCCGTTTGTCGAGGATATTTTTTCATCCATGGGAATCGCGATGGCAAGTATGGTCATGAAGATGATTTTCGGAGATCACATGGATATGGACATTGTAATCATATCCTGCATTATGCCGCTTGTACCGGGAATGGCGATTACAAATGCGGCCAGAGACAGCCTTAGAGGGGATTATCTTTCCGGCGTGGCACGAATGCTTGAAGCATTTATCAAGGCGGCCGGCATTGCGCTTGGAATCGGTCTTGGACTTGCGATATTTGGAAATCTCCTGAAAGGAGGAATATAAGATGAATATGAATGTTATACAGATGCTCATTCAGGTGGCCGGTGCTTTCCTTGCTATTTATGGCTTCGCCATTTTGCTGAATACGCCGAAGAAATATTTATTCCATGCGGCAGGAGTTGGTGCGGCAGGTGGACTGGTATATCTGATCTTCGCAGGACAGGGGATGGGAGTCGTATTTTCATCATTCATGTCTGCGCTTGCAGTTGCCATTATCTCGCATATTTTTGCCAGAGTTTTTAAAACACCGGTAACCTTATTTTTGATCGCGGGATTTTTACCTACTGTTCCGGGGACCGGTATGTATCGGATCGTTCATTATATCCTGGCAGGAAATGAAGAAATGACGGGATATTATTTGTTGCAGACGCTGCAGATTGCCGGAGTTTTCGCACTTGCTATTTTCATTGTTGATACAATTTTCTATTCGTTCCAGAAAGAGGACTGGAAGCAGAACTCTATGAAATATACTCGAAAACACGAAGGAAGTGGAGAAGCACACTTGAAGTAAAAATCGGAATGTGGTAGTATACCAGATGGGAGCTTGATTCCGCCTCTTTAGGCGGTGAGTCAGTAATTTGTGTCAGTGGCGGGGGCCAATCTCCACCTGATATACGCTCCGCGAGGATTGAAGTTGGAGAGATTACATCAGTAAATACTGTATGAAAAAAGATAAAAGAGAGGGAAACTAATTATGAGTAAAGTAAGAACCAGATTTGCACCAAGTCCTACAGGACGTATGCATGTGGGAAATCTAAGAACTGCGTTATATGCGTATTTAATCGCAAAGCATGAGAACGGTGATTTCATGCTTCGTATCGAAGATACAGACCAGGAGAGATTCGTAGAAGGAGCACTTGAGATCATTTACCGTACACTGGAGAAGACGGGACTTGTTCATGACGAAGGACCGGATAAGGACGGCGGATATGGTCCGTATGTGCAGAGCGAGAGAAATGCATCCGGTATCTATTTGAAATATGCAAAGCAGCTGATCGAACAGGGGGATGCATACTATTGTTTCTGTGATAAGGAACGTCTGGAATCATTGAGGACATCTGTTTCTTCTGAAGGAACAGAGATCGTGAACTATGACAAGCATTGTTTACATCTCAGCAAAGAAGAGGTGGAAGCAAATCTTGCCGCCGGCAAACCGTACGTTATCCGTATTAATATGCCGACAGAAGGAACAACGACATTCCATGATGAGATTTACGGTGACATTACCGTTCCGAATGCAGAACTGGATGATATGATTCTGATTAAATCCGACGGATATCCGACTTATAATTTTGCAAACGTAATCGATGATCATCTGATGGGAATTACTCACGTTGTCCGTGGAAATGAGTATCTTTCTTCCGCACCGAAATATAACCGTCTTTACGAGGCTTTTGGATGGGAAGTGCCGATATATGTACACTGTCCGCTGATCACAGATGAGAATCATAAAAAGCTCAGCAAACGCTGCGGTCATTCTTCCTATGAAGATCTTCTGGAGCAGGGATACGTTAGCGAGGCAATTGTGAATTACGTTGCACTTCTTGGATGGTGCCCGCAGGATAACAGAGAAATTTTCTCTCTTCCGGAACTGGTAGAAGCATTCGACTATCGTCATATGAGTAAATCCCCGGCTGTATTTGACACGACCAAATTAAAATGGATGAATGGCGAATACTTAAAAGCAATGGAATTTGACAAATTCTATGAGATGGCAGAACCATATATCAAGAAAGTGATCACAAAGGATTATGACCTTAAGAAGATCGCAGTGCTTGTAAAGAGCAGGATCGAGATCCTTCCGGATATTGAAGAGCAGATTGATTTCTTTGAAGAATTGCCGGAATATGACCTTTCTATGTACTGCCATAAGAAAATGAAGACGAATGAAGAAACTTCGCTTGAAGTTCTCAAAGACATTCTTCCGAGACTGGAAGCGTGGGAAGACTACAGCAATGATGCTTTATTCGGACTTCTGAAGGATTATGTGGCAGAAAAAGGATATAAGAACGGTTATGTTATGTGGCCGGTGAGAACAGCCGTTTCCGGAAAACAGAATACGCCGGGAGGCGCAACAGAGCTGATGGAGATTCTCGGAAGAGAAGAATCCTGCGCAAGAATCAGAAAAGCGATTGAAATGCTTAGCAATCGTTAATGGACAAAATAGCAGCAGAATAGTAAGTACAGAGACAGATATTAAGGGGAAAGGGCTTTTGTTTTCATGCTGAACAAAGGACAAGAAGAGGCGGTACATCACGGAGAGGGGCCGTGTATGGTTCTTGCACCGCCAGGGTCAGGGAAGACTCTGACCATTACCAGGAGAACGCAATATTTGATAGAAGAAGCGAACGTATCGCCGGATCAGATCCTTGTCATTACATTTACAAGGCTGGCGGCACGTGAAATGCGGGATCGCTTTAAAGCTCTGACGGAGGGGAAGAATTATCCGGTAACCTTTGGTACATTTCACAGTGTTTACTATGGAATCCTGAAATGTGCGTATGGAATCGGCGGAAATAATCTTTTGTCTGAACAGGAGGGGCTTCAGATCCTGAAACTGGCGTTCGAGGAACTGAAGCTGGAATCTCTGAAGGGACCTGACGACGATGAAGATCTTGCACAGGAGCTGATGCAGGAAATCGGGATTGTGAAAAACAGTCTGCTTCATTTGAAAGATTTTCACAGTCAGTACCTGGATCAGGAAGAGTTTGCACTTTTGTTCCGTGAATACGAGAAGAAGAAAAAAGAGCGCAAGAAGTTTGATTTTGACGATATGCTGGTGCAGTGCTATGCGCTGTTTCAGAAGAGACCGGATATCTTAAAAGGCTGGCAGGAACGGTTTACCTATATTCTCGTAGATGAGTTTCAGGACATTAACAGGGTGCAGTATGAAGTGATCCGGATGCTCGCGGCACCGGAATATAATCTGTTTGTTGTAGGAGACGATGATCAGTCCATCTACGGATTTCGCGGAGCGAAACCGGAACTTATGATGTATATGAAGCAGGAATTCCCGAATCTCAGGCAGATACCGCTTACGACGAATTACCGTTCGACGGAGTATATCGTTGGAGCGGCATCCAGGGTGATTCTTCATAATGAATCACGCTTTTATAAGAGAGTGAAGGCGGCAAAAGGGCAGGGGGACAGCGTTCATGTTCAGGAGGTCCTGGATGAAAATGAAGAGAGCCGTTATGTGGCAGGTGAAATCAGGAAGAAACTGGACGCAGGGCAGAAACCGGGAGAGATTGCTGTTTTATTTCGTGCAGGCATTCAGGCGCGTATGTTGACGGAAATCCTGAATGAGTACCGGATTCCTTTTGAAATGAAGGAGCATATTCCAAATTTTTATCATCATTTTATCGTCCGGGATATGATTGCCTATATGCAGCTTGCCGCAGGAAGCAGAGAGAGGCGCTGGTTTTTGATGATTGGTAACAGACCATTGCGATATCTTTCACGAAGCAGTATGGAAAATCCGAAGGTACAATTTGAAGATCTTAGAAAATTTTACCTGGATAAAGACTGGATGCAGGATAAGATCGACCAGTTCGAAGTAGACATAAAGATGATGGAAAATATGGCGCCTTATGCGTCGATTCAATATATCAGAAAGAGAATCGGATATGACGATTTTCTGAAAGATTATGCAAAGGAACGTCAGATTCCCTGGAGTACGTTGGAACAGGTCATGAAAGAGTTGGAAGAACGGTGTAAACCGTACAGAACATTTCAGGACTGGATGGGGCATGTCGAATCCTATACCAAAGAACTGGAAGAGCAGGAAAAATCGTCGAGAAGTCATCAGAGCGCAGACATGGATAAAGTGCAGCTTATGACGATGCATTCATCGAAAGGATTGGAGTTTTCGTCTGTATTTATCATCCATGCAAATGAGGGAGAAGTTCCATATCTGAAGGCGACAAGGCCGGATGAACTGGAAGAGGAGCGCCGCATGTTCTATGTGGCTATGACGAGAGCGAAGGAGAATCTCACGATTTCTTATATTTCAGAAAAGAATGGAAGTCCGATGAGGCCTTCCAGATTTGTGGAAGAATTACTCGGAAGACATTTATAAAACGGCAATGAAAAAGAGCCTGGGTATCCAGACTCTTTTTGTGCGTATTAATCGTCGAGATTCAGTTCTTCAAACTGCTGCTCATCCAGCCATTCGTCAAAGGCATCAGCGGCAATCTCGTATTCGTCATCATCTTCGATGTTCTCAAGTTCATGATTATTTCCGCCGGTTGTATCTCGGATGAAACGGTAGATCCAGACATCACCGTCTTCATTCTCCCCATTCTCGTCTAATGGAAGAAGTACAATGTATTCTCTTGAATTGACTTCATATGTGGTGATGATGGAGCATTCCACCTCGTCATCGTCATCAAGAGTGATTGTCACTATCTGTGTCTCCAGAAGATCGTTCGTATCGTGTCCGCCTTCATGCTTAGTTCCCATAATTCGGCTTCTCCTTTCTTGTGATACTTTCACTCTAACAGACTATGGGAGGATTTGCAAGGGGAAAAACTATTGACATTGCCGTTAAAAAAGTTACAATAAAAGAAAGGTTTACTAGGAGGTTTGGTATGCGTAAGAAAATGATTTCACTCTTTCTTACATTTCTTATGTGCTGTATGACATTCGGAGGATGTAAGAAAAATGTAGGGACAAGTGAAGATAATGCGATAGCGTCTGAGGAAGAGAGCGAGGAACAAGTAAGTTATAAGTTCGGGTTCAGTGCGATCACCATGGAGAATCCGTATTTTATCACACTGGAACAGGCACTGAGGGAATCAGTTGAGAGCGTGGGAAGCACCATGATCACGAAGGATCCGGCACTGGATGTGAATCTTCAGATCCAGCAGATTGATGAAATGATCGAAGAAGGAATCGATGCGATTTTCCTTTGCCCGGTTGAGTGGGAAGAGATCACACCGGCGCTTGAGAGGCTGAAAGATGCAGATGTACGTATCATAAACATTGATTCCGAAGTGAAAGAAATGGATTATGTAGATGCATTTATCGGTTCGAATAATTACGATGCAGGATATATCTGCGGGGAAGATCTGGTAAAGCAGTGCCCGGATGGAGGAAAGGTGGTAATTCTCGAAAGCCCGACGCAGAACTCTGTCAATGACCGTATCAAGGGATTTGAACAGGCTGTTGCTGACAAAGGGTTTGAAGTTGTGGCGCGTATGGACACGCAGGGAGATCTGAATATGGCAAGAGAAGCCGCAAATCAGATTTTCGAAGACCATAAGGACATTACGGCTGTAATGTGCGGAAATGATCAGATTGCACTTGGGGCACTTGTGGCAGCACATACATTAGATTTAAACGATATTATGATCTATGGAGTGGATGGCTCACCGGATCTTAAGAAGGAACTGCTGAAACCGGGAAGTCTGATCCGAGGTACCTCGGGACAGTCCCCGATCAATATGGGAAAGACAGCAGTAAAGACGGCATTTGCCATATTGAATGGCGAAAAATACGAAGAAACTACATACGAAGATGTCTTTTTCATTGATGCCGAGAATGTGGAAATGTTTGGCGTTGATGGATGGCAGTAGAAGGAGAGAATCGATGGTAAAACAGATGACAGGCAATCCGCTTCCGCAGGGGTGTTCAGTAAGAGGCGAGATTGTTAATTTTTCAGTGAGTGTTCCATGTGAAAAGACATGTGAACTGCTGCTTTACAGACGTGGAAAGAAAGAACCGGAAGAGACTTTCGAAATGCCGGAGACAGAAGCATTCGGACTGTTAAGATGTATTGCGCTTAGAATGTCAAAACCGGAGAATTACGAGTATAATTACCGTGTAGACGGGGAAATCATGATAGATCCGTATGCTAAGGCATATGCGGGCCGAAATGTCTGGGGACATAAGGAAGAGGAAACTTTGCAGGAAGTACGTGCAAAGATTGTAAGCAGTGAATTTGACTGGGGAGAAGATATGCGTCCACATCTTAAACAGAACGAAGTGATCGCATACAGTCTTCATGTGCGGGGATTTACGCGCCACAATTCTTCAAAAGTACGGCATAAAGGTACTTTTAACGGTCTTGTAGAGAAACTTCCTTATTTAAAGGAGCTGGGCGTGAATCAGCTTCATATTATGCCGGCCTATGATTTTGAAGAAGATACTACTTCTTATCTGAATTACTGGGGATACGGTGAAGGATATTATTTTTCCCCAAAAAGTTCTTATGCAACGAAGAATGAAGTGCATGAATTTAAGATGATGGTAAAGATGCTTCATGAAGAAAAGATGGAACTTATTCTTGAGATGCCGTTTACAGGAGACACTCCGAAGATGCAGATTTGGGAATGTTTAAGATTCTGGGTGATGGAATATCATGTGGATGGATTTATCGTAAATCCATGTATCATCGACAGAGAATTTCTTGCAAATGATCCGGTCCTTTATGGAACGAAGATCATGAAGAAGCAGGATGATTTCCAGAATACCATGCGCAGATTCTTAAAGGGCGATGAAGGCATGGTTCCGGCGGTAATGTGGCATTTGAAGCATCAGTCAAAAGAGGAAGAAACCTTTAACTATATTACAGGACAGACCGGATTCACTCTGAACGATCTTGTCTCTTATGATCAGAAGCATAATGAGGAGAACGGGGAGAATAATCAGGACGGACCGGACTATAATTACAGTTGGAACTGCGGCGTGGAGGGTCCGACCCGGAAACGCTCGATTCTGGAACTTCGGAAAAGACAGGCTTATAATGCCTTTTTCTTATTGCTTCTGGCGCAGGGAACTCCGTGTATACTGGCGGGAGATGAGTTTTTAAACAGCCAGAAGGGGAATAACAATGTTTACTGTCAGGATAATCCGGTTTCATGGCTTGACTGGGCGAAGCTTTCCAGGGAAGAAGAATTCCATCAATTTGTGAAGGATTTGATTGAATTTCGCAAGGCGCATCCGGTATTCCACCCGGAAAAGGAGATGCAGGGGCTGGACAGTACAGGATGTGGGATTCCGGATATTTCTTATCATGGAGAAAATGCGTGGCAGGTGCCCCAGGAGGTTTCAAGCAGACAGCTTGGAGTATTTTATTATGGGGGTGAAGAGGAAGAAAGCATTTATGTTGCATATAATATGCACTGGCTGCCTCATCAGTTTGCACTGCCAAAGCTTCCAAAGAAGAAACACTGGTATCTTGTTGCTTCTACGGAAGATGGCATTTTAGAAGAACCGGTGATGATTGAAGACACAAAATGGATTGAAGTTCGGGAACGTACGATCAAAGTACTTATCGTGAAATAGGAGGAATTATGAAAGCCTGGCAGCATTTTCGCACAATCACATATCACAAAATACTGGTGATGAAGCATTGCTTCCGTGTGGGACTTTATCGTCAGGGCCTGCTGCACGATATGTCAAAATATATGCCATCAGAATTTCTGGTAGGCTGTAAATATTATCAGGGAACGCGAAGTCCTAATAATGCGGAGCGTGAGGCGACCGGCTGTTCGACCGCCTGGCTGCATCATAAGGGACGCAATAAACATCATTACGAATACTGGATTGATTACGGACTCGACCACCCTGGACTTACCGGCATGAAGATGCCGAAAAAGTACGTTATCGAAATGTTTATGGACAGAGTGGCGGCTTCTAAAGTATATATGAAAGAAAAGTATACGGATGCATCCCCTCTCGAATATTATGATGCTGGGATTGCCTCCCAGCTGATCCACAAAGATACAAGAAAGCTTCTTGAAGAACTGCTGCATATGATTGCAGATAAGGGAGAGAAGGAGACTTTCACTTATATCAAAAATGTTGTTTTAAAGACGAAAACTTATGAAAATATGGAGTAAATGCTCTTTTTAGAGCCTGGCATTAAATAGTTTTCATATTGGAAAGAATAGGAGTAAAAGACATGTCACAGTTACCAGGTGATCCGGTCATGCTGCTCAGCGTGATCAACACAAAACTTCGGGATTATTATTCCGGACTGGACGCACTTTGCGAGGATATGCAGATTGAGCGAAAAGAATTGGAAGCAAAGCTTGCGCAGATTGATTATCAGTATGATGAAGAGGCGAATCAGTTTTTATAAAAGAGGAAGGAGAAATTTAACTTCCCTTTATCATAGAAATAGAAAGGCAGAACGAAACGAATGAATCAGATTGATTTTACAAAGATAGATATTTCAGGAGAAGCTCCGGTTTCGGAACCTGAAAGACAGTACTATTTTATGGCAAAAGCACGCCATTATGTAGAAGAACAGGCAAAAGAGCTGGGAAGAGGGCTTACCTTCTGTGTCACTACATTCGGGTGTCAGATGAACGCCAGAGATTCTGAAAAACTGGTAGGAGTACTGGAACAGATCGGCTACACAGAAGAAGAGGATGAAGAGAAGGCAGACTTCGTGATTTTCAATACATGTACAGTGCGTGAAAATGCAAATACCAGAGTTTACGGCCGTCTTGGACAGCTGAACCGAATAAAAAAGAAAAATCCTCATATGTTTATCGGGCTTTGCGGATGTATGATGCAGGAGCCGGAAGAGGTAGAAAAGATTAAGAAAAGCTATCGCTTTGTAGATCTGATCTTTGGAACACATAATATTTACAAATTTGCAGAACTTATTGTTACCAGATTTGAGTCCGGGCGGATGGTCATCGATATCTGGAAAGATACCGATAAAATCGTCGAGGATCTTCCAAGTGAGAGAAAATTCCCGTTCAAATCCGGTGTGAACATTATGTTTGGCTGCAACAATTTCTGCAGCTACTGTATCGTACCATATGTGCGCGGACGTGAAAGAAGCAGAAATCCAAAAGACATCATCCGCGAGATTGAAGCACTGGTCGCTGACGGTGTTGTAGAAGTAATGCTTCTCGGACAGAACGTCAATTCCTACGGGAAGACGCTGGATGAGCCGATGAGCTTTGCAAGGCTCTTGGAAGAAATCGAGAAAATAGAGGGCCTTGAGCGGATCCGTTTCATGACCTCCCACCCGAAGGATCTATCCGATGAACTGATTGAAGTGATGGCAAAATCCAAGAAGATCTGCAAGCATCTGCATTTGCCGATCCAGTCCGGAAGCACCAGAATCCTGGAAAAGATGAACCGACGCTATACCAAGGAACATTACCTTGAACTTGTCCGGAAGATCCGCGAAGCAGTTCCGGATATTTCCCTTACCACGGATATCATCGTAGGATTCCCTGGAGAGACAGAAGAAGATTTCCTCGAAACGATGGATGTGGTGAAGAAAGTACGCTACGACAGCGCATTCACCTTCATCTACTCCAAACGTACCGGAACACCTGCTGCCACTATGGAGAATCAGGTTCCTGATGATGTGATCAAAGACCGTTTTGACCGCCTCTTGAAAGAAGTACAGGAGATTTCCGCGGAAGTATGCTCCGTACACGAGGGAACCGTACAGGAAGTACTGGTAGAAAGCATGAATGATCACGATCCGAGCCTTGTGACAGGACGAATGAGCAATAATCTGCTTGTTCATTTTCCGGGAGATCAGGATCTGATCGGCAAAATTGTACCTGTATATCTTAAAGAAGCAAAAGGATTCTATTATATGGGCGAAAGACGATAGAGGACAATCTTTTTGTAATAATTTACTTAAAAAACGTTCACACTATGTATTATGATTTGCGTAGTGAGGGCGTTTTTTATGAAGAGCAGAAAAATGGATACCCAAAAGACGGGTAGATCAAAGCAATACGTAAGTTCGAAAAGGATCAGCGAAATTCTTTTGATCTGGACGCTTGGAGGAGCGGTTTATTACACGATTGAAATGGTGACAAGGGGATTTTCTCACTGGAGTATGTTTGTCCTTGGTGGTTTGGCTTTATGTTTCTGCACATTTCAGGGACAGGCTATGAAATGGACAGAGCCATTATGGATTCAGGTTATAAGAGCTGTAGTATTTGTGACATCTCTGGAATTCATTACAGGAATGATTGTGAATAAGTGGTTTCATTTGGAAGTCTGGGATTATAGTGATCAGCCACTGGAGCTGTGGGGGCAGATATGCGTGCCATTTATGATATTATTTTCGGGGCTTATTGTTATTGGGATTCTTTTAGGAGGGACGCTGACACATTGGATTTATCGGGAAGTGAAGCCGGATTTCCATATACTTTAAGAAATGTCGACAATTTTTTTGCTTTTCGCGCTTTAGTGTGCTATAGTTATAAATGACATCTTTGCGATCAATGAAAATAGTTTCTTGACCGTATGTTTTGGAGGCAATTATGGTTATAAAGTGGAAAGTTACAATTCCGGAATTGACAGGAGACGAGGAGCGTATGGCTTACGTCTATCTTCCGGAATCTTATGATTACGAACCTGAGAAATATTATCCTGTTCTTTATATGTTCGATGGTCATAATGTGTTTTTTGACTCAGATGCTACCTACGGCAAATGCTGGGGTATGAAGGAATATATGGATGAAACCGAGACTCAGCTGATTATCGCCGCTGTTGAATGCAATCACAGTCCCGATAACGGGAGACTTAAGGAATATTCGCCGTACTCTTTTGTGGATCCCAAGCTTGGAACCATTGAAGGTCTGGGAAAGAAGACCATGGACTGGATGGTACATACGTTTAAAGAAGAGATTGACAGTCGTTTTCGGACGATTACGGACAGGGAGCATACGTTTATCGCAGGAAGCTCCATGGGCGGGTTGATGAGTCTTTATGCGGTGCTGGAATACAATCAGTATTTTTCGCGTGCAGCAGCCTTATCACCGTCTATCTGGTTTGCGGTAGCTAAACTGAAATATATGATAGAGCATGCTTCTTTGCGGCCGGATACCATTGTCTACATGGATTATGGTTCAAGGGAGATGCGACATCATGCAAACATGGAGCATCAATTTGCAAAGGTTACTTCCATGTTGCTTTCCAGAAGAATAATGCTGGAAAGCCGGATCGTTCCCGGAGGAAATCATTGTGAGGCAAGCTGGGAAAAACAGATCCCGTTTTTTATGAATACGCTGATGTATCAGCAGGGAGAAAACTGAGGTGATAAGACTTATGGAAACACAGTATTTTAGACAGTATAGTCCTGCTCTGGGGCGGGATATGGAATGCAAGGTTTACGGACATGCCGGAAGACCGGTATTATTTATCCCATGTCAGGACGGACGGTTTTTTGATTTTGAGAATTTTAAAATGACAGATACATGGGCTCCGTGGATCAATGCCGGAGAGGTCATGGTATTTTCTATCGATACCATTGATCAGGAGACCTGGTCGAATACACACGGAGATCCAAGATGGAGAATCTGCCGCCACGAACAGTGGATCAAATACATAACCGATGAGATGGTGCCGTTTATCAGAGAGATGGCGAATGAAAGAAATGGATGGACCGGTTATCCGGGAGTGATCGTTTTCGGATGCAGTCTGGGTGCTACCCACGCGGTCAATCTCTATTTCCGCAGACCGGATCTCTTTGACGGGCTACTGGCTCTCAGTGGAATTTATACCGCAGAATATGGGTTTGGTTCTTACATGGATGATCTCGTTTACGCAAATTCACCGGTGCATTATTTGCCGAACATGCCTGCCGACCACCCATATATGGAAATGTATAGCCGGAATAAGGCAATTATCTGTGTAGGGCAGGGACCTTGGGAACTTCCGGATACAACAAGATGGCTGCAGGACATTTTACAGAGCAAGGGTATCAATGCCTGGGTAGATTTCTGGGGATATGACTGCGCCCATGACTGGGCTGGTGGTATAAACAGGTAGAATATTTTGTCCCATATTTACTGGGCCATAAATAGAGAAGAAATGAGAGTTATACAAAAGAGAGGAGATTTCCATGAAGAATTTTATTTTTATCTCACCGAATTTCCCGACCAATTACTGGCAGTTTTGCAGGGAATTAAAGAAGAACGGACTGAATGTGCTGGGCATCGGCGATCAGCCTTATAATGAAATGACGAACAATCTGAAAGACAGTCTGAATGAGTACTACAAAGTAAGCAGTCTGGAAAATTATGACGAAGTGTACCGTGCAGTAGCATTTTTCATCCACAAATACGGAAGAATCGACTGGCTGGAATCCAATAATGAATACTGGCTGGAACGTGATGCAAAGTTGCGTACCGATTTTAATATTACAAGCGGTTTCCATGTAGAAGATATTCCGCGTATTAAGTTCAAATCAAAGATGAAAGAATACTACGCTCCGATCGGACTTCCGGTAGCCCGCTACCATATGGTAGATACACTGGAAAATTGTCTTGCATTCGCAGAAGAAGTAGGTTACCCGGTAGTTGCAAAACCGGACAATGGTGTTGGTGCATCCCACACCTTCAAGATTGAAAATGCGGAGCAGATGAAGCAGTTCTTTGATGGAAAATGGTCAGACACCGTTTATATTATGGAAGAATTTGTAAACGGGGAAGTCAATTCCTATGACGCGATCATCGATTCCAACGGCGAGCCGATGTTTGAGACGGGAAATGTTACTCCTATGTCTATCATGGACATCGTAAATAATAACGATAATTCAATTTTCTATATCCTAAAGGATCTGCCGGAAGATACCAGGGCAGCAGGACGCGCTACAGTGAAAAGCTTCGGAGTAAAGAGCCGTTTCGTACATTTTGAATTCTTCCGTCTTCTCGAAGATCAGGAAGGACTTGGAAAGAAAGGTGATCTGGTAGCTCTGGAAGTCAACATGAGACCAAGCGGAGGGGTAACACCGGATATGATCAACTTCGCCCACAGCACAGATGTATATAAGATCTGGGCAGATATGATCGCCTTTAACCGTTCTACAATGCCTGTTGGAGAACATGCATTCTGTGGTTTCGCGGGAAGAAGAGACGGTAAAGACTTTGTTATGGGACATGAAGATATCATGGCAAAATACGGAAAGAATATGAAGATGGTTGAAAGAATCCCTGACGTACTTTCAGGAGCTATGGGCAATCAGATGTATGTAGGCGTATTCCAGACACAGGAAGAACTGAATGCATTTTATGAGGATATACTCAAGTCATAATGTACTTGTGCGTATTTTTGGGCAAATGTATTTGTTCGAACCATATCTTACCACTGTTTACCATGATTGGGAATTTCCTTCTACTCGTTCTTCAGGAACAGGAAATTCCCATTATGCATGGATTCGTTTTATGAATGGAAGTTGGTATACTTACAGTGAATTTTATTTTGTTTAATGGGAAACGGATTTAGGACAAGGGGCTGTCGGAATTTTCAGCACCTGACCAATATAAATCCACCTGGGGTTACGAATGGTTTCACGGTTAGCCTCATAAATTTCTTTCCAGCGCGTACCGGTGCCGTACAGCCTACGAGAAATATTCCATAAGCAGTCGCCGGGCACCACTGTATAAGTGGCAGGAGCTTCGCCGGAAGCAGATTCATCTTCCGTCTCATAGTCTTTAGCCAGATTGGCCCGCAGTGCCTCGCACTCGGCGTCAGACAATCCGATACTCTTCATATACTGATTTGCGGCAGCAGTCAGGTCTGCCTTGGTCAGATCCGTGCTATCGGAAAAACCGGTGATCATTCGCAGCGTGGAATCGATATTGCTGTTCTTTAGCGCAATGTACTGTTCGCTGCCCTTCTCCAGGTGATAGTAGTTGATATAGGTTTGCATGTAGTCCTCTACCACCTGGTAATAGGATGCGCCCATGAAGCAGGAGAGCAGAGCAGAAACAAAGCCTGCCCGATCCTTTCCTTCATCACAGTGAACCAGATAGGGACCCTCATAGGTGATGAAAAAGCGCAGCCCCTCTGCCAGACCGTTCTTGAAGTCCTCTGCCACAAAGTTTAAGCTCAGGTTCAGTGCCTTCACCTTACCATTCTGATACAAAAACGCATAGTAGGGTGAATCAAAGCACTCCTGGGCGATATAGTCGGCGATGTCCGTATCGGAGTTCGCCAGGTTCATCACCGTCTGGATACCATTAGCTTCCACAAAGTTATCGGCATAGGCAGCACGGCCGAATTCATTATTAATGGGACTGCTGCTGCGGAACAGGGCGTTCTTGCCCAGGCCACCTGCCGCGATATTGCGGAAGTTTGCGAAAATCTGGTCGGAATCGTAGTCCGCACGATCGTTGGTTCTCACTAACTGATGAATAAGATACTGGTCATGATATCCACCTTTCTCACCCATGGAAATGGAAACCATCACATCCTCTATGCTCTTGCCATCAGGGAACACCCAGGTGAAGGATTTGTCTTCAGCGGTAATCTTTTCGGCAATGCCATTGGTAGTAGCAAAATCTCCCATATTGATAGCAATAATCAGATCCTCGTTGTTATCACGGACCACATAAGAGCCAGCGTCTACATCGGAATAATTGGTGCAAAAGGGGATCTGATAGGTCTTTCCATCAATAGTCACAGCAAGTATATCGCCGTAGTCATAGCCGGCTTCCTGCAGCTTCTTCGGCTCAACATCCAGAACAATATTTCCATATTTTTGAATCTCCCGAACACCGCTTTCAATCGTCGGATAAGAGGTATCTTCTGCGTATGCAGGCAGAGACAATCCGAGCATCATTACAACGGTCATCAACAAGGATATTACTTTTTTCATAGTGTCTTTTCCTCCTTTATTTTATCACGAACATACTCATACAGTTTTCTTTATTCTTTACTATATAAGGATTTTGGTCAGGTTTTCACGGTCGCTGAAATACACCGAAAGATTGTATTTTTCTTATAATTTTATCATTCGAAATAGTATGTTGCAAGTTGAAATGATGATCTTTCCTCCTGCTCGCGGAGAGTTTTTATTATATTAACTGTATATTGGCTGTAATTGGGGCAGCGTTCTATGTTACAGTACTTAGATCTAGTGATTTTCTGAATGAAAAAGACCGAGCTTATTTTGATTCGGTGGAAGAAAATATGCCGGATGATGCGGCAGCCGTTGCCGTTAACTATATGGCAGATTATCTGAGCAGATATTATGGTAAAAAGGTGATTATTCTTTTGGATGAATATGATACACCGTTACAAGAAGCAT
>JAXFTO010000063.1:0-2372 GCA_034176745.1 Bariatricus sp.
TATCCTCCGTTATTTGTAATAATCAAACTCAAATCCATACATACGAACGGTGTCGCCTTCTTGAATTCCTGCCTTTTCCAGATCATCCAGAATGCCGCCATCTTTCAGGAAACGCTGGAAGAAAGCAAATCCCTTCTCAGAATCAAGATTGGTATACCCAAGCATTTTTTCGATTTTGGGACCTTCCACAATAAAGGTATGGCTATCTTCCTCAACTTCAACCGTATACGGAAGATTTTCACCGATCAGAACATCTTCCGGGAAGAATTCCTGTTCAAAGATAATCGGTTCTTTCTCTGTCTGATCAAGAAGTGCTTTTACAGCATAGAGCAGTTCTTTCACACCTTTGCCCGTTACGGCAGAAATAGGAAATACTTTAATTCCTTTGGGTTCAAATTCATCCCGCAGTCTCTGCACAGGATCTTCTCCCTCCGGATAAATTACATCAATCTTATTCGCAGCAATCACCTGCGGACGGGAAGCAATTTCCGGATTGTAAGCCTCCAGTTCTGCATTGATCTTGTAAATATCATCAACCGGATCTCTGCCTTCTGTGGATGCCGCATCCACAATATGAATCATCACACGGGTTCTCTCAATGTGCCGTAAAAACTGATGACCAAGTCCCACACCTTCGGATGCGCCCTCAATCAATCCCGGAATATCTGCAATAACAAAACCGTCAGCACCGTCCAGATCGACAACGCCAAGATTCGGGGTCAATGTAGTAAAATGATAATTGGCAATTTTCGGCTGTGCATTGGTCACACGAGAAAGAAATGTTGACTTTCCTACATTCGGATACCCAACCAGACCCACATCGGCAATGACTTTTAATTCCAGCCGCACTTCCAGTTCCTGCGCCGGCTGACCCGGCTGTGCGTACTTCGGAACCTGCATGGTGGCAGTAGCATAATGCATATTGCCATTTCCTCCCCGGCCGCCTTTCAGAATAATCTGCCGACGATTTTCTCCTGACATATCCGCAATAACTTTTCCGCTTTCTGCTTCATAAATGACAGTACCTTCCGGCACCTTCAGGACAATATCTTTCCCATCCTTGCCGTGGCATCTCTTTTTTCCGCCCTCTTCACCGTTCTGGGCACTGAATTTTCTTTTGTGGCGGAATTCATTCAGGGTGTTCAATCCCTCATCCACTTCAAATATTACGTCTCCGCCGCGACCGCCGTCTCCGCCATCCGGACCGCCATTGGGTACATAAAGTTCTCTCCGGAAACTGACATGACCATCGCCGCCTTTTCCGGAACGGATGATTATTTTCGCTCTGTCTGCAAACATATATATACTCCTGTATTATTTCAATGACAAATCAAAACTATTCACAAAAAACAGGCTCCAAACCAGATTGATTTGAAGCCTGCACATATGCATTACTCAGCTACCGGAACGATAGAAACCTGTTTCTTATCTCTTCCTTTTCTTTCAAAACGAACAACACCGTCTGTCAGTGCAAACAGAGTATCGTCTTTACCACGTCCAACGTTTACGCCAGGATGAATCTTGGTTCCACGCTGTCTGTAAAGGATATTACCAGCTTTTACAAACTGTCCGTCAGCTCTCTTTGCTCCTAATCTCTTGGACTCAGAATCTCTACCGTTCTTGGTAGAACCAACTCCCTTTTTATGAGCAAAAAATTGAAGGTTCATAGTTAACATGGTTTTTACACCTCCTCGAAGATTATATCAATAAAATCAGTATACTGTCCATCTTCCATTCCCTGTAATCCGAGAATGAGTGAATTCAGAAGCAGTAAACACGCATCCGAAGGCTTATTCTCAACCTTCAGACAAATATCAGCAGATTCTTCATCAACATCAAGTTGAAAAACATCATCTGTAAAAGTTTCAATGGAATTCACGGTATTGATCACCAATGCAGATATGGCAGCACAGACAATATCCTCGCCTTCTTCCGCATATCCCGCATGACTGTTCACATCAAATCCCACACACTGTTTTTCTGAATTCTGATAAAACGTTACTTTCGTCATAAGTCCACCAATTAAGCGTTGATCTTTTCGATTTTCACTTTTGTGAACTGCTGTCTATGTCCGTTTTTCTTATGATATCCAGTTTTTCTCTTATATTTGTAAACAATAACTTTTTTAGCTTTGCCGTTTTCGATTACGGAAGCAGTTACGCTGGCGTTTTCAACATCAGCTCCAACTTTCAGACCGTCATTGCTTACAGCAAGAACCTGATCAAATGTAACAGTTTCTCCAGCTTCTACACCAAGCTTTTCCACTCTAATGATATCGCCTTCGGCTACTTTGTACTGTTTACCACCTGTTGCAATAATTGCGTACATATGGCACACCTCCTATTATCATTACTCGCCAAATATGGTGGTCC
>JAXFTO010000064.1:0-2346 GCA_034176745.1 Bariatricus sp.
ATGGTCCTATATGAAACACCAACCATGCTGGCCAGTTCCTGCTGACTCATCTTTTTTTCTTTTCTTAATGATCTTACTTTTTCACCGAATGTCATAAACATACCTCTTTCTAAGCCTTGTCTTATAAGTTTCATTAGCCGCCTCAAGGCGAAACGGGAAATGTGTCTCCTAAAAATTAAAAATTAATCTTGACAAAGGGAAATATCTCTCCTATAATGTGAATCACAGATAAGGGAAACATCTTTCCTATAAGATACACAATATTTCCTCTTTTGTCAATGGATATGTGAAATGAATTTCCTGTAATTCAATGAAAACAGGAAGGATAGACAATCATTGATAGTCAAAATGGGATACATGTTACAAAAAGAGGAAAGACGTATGGGAGGTGACAAAAGTGAGTCAGGATCAGACTTCTATTATCTGTATTGATCTGAAGTCCTTTTATGCTTCTGTAGAATGCGTAGAACGTGGACTGGATCCATTTAAAGCAAACCTGGTGGTTGCAGATCCGACCAGATCAAAGTCAACAATCTGTTTGGCAATCACTCCGGCTATGAAGTCCACGGCAAACGCACGTTTTTTGCCTTTAACTATCCCCTTGTGCATCTGCCGGATTTTTTATAGTTATCATCAGAAAGTGAATTTTGTTGTAAATACAACGGAAATTTAATAAATTCTGTAGTATCATTATTCTACAAGGTGGTCGTTCACCAAAATTACTTGTATTTAAGGGAGGTATTATATGCTGGATCAGAAAACAATGGACATCATTAAGGCTACCGTACCCGCACTTCGGGAACACGGTATTACAATCACCACACGTTTTTATGAAAGAATGTTCGAAAAGAACCCTGAAGTAGCCCCTTTGTTTGATATGGCCCGTCAGAGAAATGGTGAACAGCCGAAGGCCCTTGCCATGGCTGTACTGGGAGCTGCAGAAAACATCGAAAATCTGGAGGTTATTATGCCGCTGGTCAGGAAAATCGGGGCCCGGCATGCAGCAGCAGGAGTAAAACCTGAGCATTATCCGATCGTAGGAGCCAACTTACTGGCTGCAATCAAAGAAGTACTCGGCGATGCTGCAACAGATGAAATTATATCCGCGTGGGAGAAAGCGTACGGTGTGCTGGCTGAAATCTTCATTGAAGAAGAACAGAAAATTTACGCACAGCAGTAAAACTAACTCCGTACATAAACGGGGCCATGACACTGATCATGATATAGTCAGTGCATGGCCCTCTTTCTTTCTGAAACGCGTTTCCGGAAGCGTTTCAGCCATCTGATTCATTTACCCCGGATAGAATAAATCCCGCAGTACTTGAATGACCTGCTTCACCTCAATTGGTTTTGACAGGAAACCATTCATTCCACACTCTATCGCGGCTTTACGATCTTCTTCAAAAGCATTAGCAGTCATCGCAAAAATAGGTATATTCGTAAGTGCTGGTTCTTTGAGGTTACGAATCCTCTTCGTGGCTTCATAACCGTTCAAGACGGGCATCTGAATATCCATCAGAATCAGGTCGTAGTCACCGGGGTTAGAGGAAGTAACCTTTTCCACTGCTTCTAAACCATTATTCGCCGTGTCGATAAAAAAGCCGTACTCGCTAAGAATCTCCAGAGCAATTTCCTGGTTGATTTCATTATCTTCCACTAAGAGCAGTCGCTTATCCTTAAAACTGCACTTTTCGTCCAGTATAGGAAGAGCATTTTTATCTTGTTCCGCTTGTTTCCTGATTCCTCAGAAAATAAGATGTTTTTTAATTCAGCCTGCTCAGCACAAGATACAGATATTCCTTGTCCCAGCCACACTTTTTTCGCTTGCTTTTCAGACCCATCTTTACACTCTTTTCCTGTTTCAACAGGTTCAGAGCGATATGACGGATCAGGTTCATGTTTTCTGCCACATTCTTTGACCGCATCCTGCAGCTGTCTTCGTTAAATGCGATATCAAGACACCAGTGCAGCTGGTTTTCGATTCCCCAGTGCCCTCTCTGGCTGTCTCCAAAGGTCTTTGCTGACATTTTCCCGTCACTGATGATCATATAACGGGTATATTCTCTTACATTCCCGTTTTCTTCCACACGGCTTCGGCATGCTCCCACTGCTCCAAGGGTCTTCCACTCTTTCCTGGCATCTTTCATCCAGTCGATTTCGTTTTCCAGATAATATTCCCTTGTTTCGATCCGGCCATGATCCTGGCACAGGGTTTTGTAGTATTTCCCTGCTTTTTCCAGTTCTCCCTTGTTTTGAGGAAACAGTTCTTTCTCAAAATATTCACTTACTTCCTGATAAAGGGTTCCCTGGTTTTCCTTCAGCGACAGGATATATTCCGCACCGCCT